>NZ_JBSFBZ010000004.1:0-221765 GCF_053593195.1 Saccharopolyspora sp. NPDC002376 | reverse complement strand
GGTCACGTCACCTGTGACGACTTCGGCGGTACACGTCCGATCAGCGACGGAACGTTCAATCTGCTCGTGGTCGAACACTGCCACGCACTCACGACCGGTACCGCTGCTACTCGGGACGCGGCGCGTCGCGATAGCCGTCCCGGCCGTGTTCGCCGGTGTACTGACCGCTGCCGTTGTAGCCGTCGTAGTACGAACCGGAGTCCTCGTCGTAGTTCTGCTCGTGGTACTGCTCGGCGCCGAGCTCCCCGCGGATCACCGCGCTCCCCGGCTTCGTCACGTTCGAAACCTGGTCGATGGCGTCCTCGTAAGCTCCCCGGTACCGGCCCTTCTCGATCGCATTGCCGACACCCTCGGTGACCGACCTGCCCGCGTCGTCAGCACCGTTGGCCCAGCGCAGACCGGTACCCGCCAGGTTCTCCGAGCTCCGTCCGAGGCCCGAAGCGGCGTCAGCAGTGCGTCCCGCCGCTGATGTGAGGCCGTCCGAGGCACGCGTCGCGGCCGTGGCCGCCGTTCCCAGGCCGTCCGCTCCCGCCGTCGCGACACGTCCCGCCGCATGGGTGGCCCCACCCAGCGCCGGGGATGCGGGGAACACCTTCGCACCCGAGGTGACCAGGTCCGCACCGATCTTCGAGCCGACCTTGGCCATGTCGTCCAGCGCACGCGCCATCAGCGCACCCGCCTTGCCGAGCTTGGCCAGCAGTGCGCTGATCTTGGCGGTGATCTTGGCGATGGTCATGCCGATCCGCCCGGCCGCGTAGGCCAGGTACCCGGCCACCGTCGCGCCGAAGCTGATCACCGAACCGGCCAGCGCCGCGAGCGCTCCCTTGATCAGCTCTGCGACGATCGCGGCGATGATGTCGCGGATGATGCCGCGGGTCGTGGCCACCATGGTGCCGGCCGTGGCGATCGTCGCCGAGGCGCTGCCCGCGCTGATCGACAGCGCCTGCAGTCCGTCCGTGTACTCCTTGACCTGCCCCGCGTACGCGTCCTTGGCCTGCCCCGACCAGTCGCTGGTCTGCTGCTCGGCCTGCCCGGGCAGCTCGTCGGCGAGCTGCTGAAGGTCCTCCTTGATGGCCAGCCAGGTGTCCGCGCCCTCCTTGATCGCATTCGGGTCACCGGCGACGAAGTCGAGCAGCTCGCGCAGCGGCGCGAGGTGCTCCATCAGCCAGCCGACGCCGGCGGCCAGCGCAGAGCCGACCGGGTCGATCGCCAGCAGCAAGCCATCGAGGGCGAGCACACCGCCGCTGGCGGCGAGGTCGCCCCAGTCGCCGCTCTGCACGGCATTGGCGGTGGCACGGGCGGAGTCCACGATTCCCGCCCCAGCGCTCCAGGTCCCCGATTCCACGGACGGCGTCTCCGTGTCGACGAACATCGACGACATCAGTTCACACCTCGATCTTTCCGATGGAATCGGCGTTTCGCTGGTCGTCGCCTTCGTAGTCGGCCGCGCACTGGTTGACGTTCTGGCCGAGCAGGTCGGTGCGTTCCGAGAAGGTGCTGATCTGCTGCGCGGCCTGCTGCGAGGTCTCCCGCGCCTGGATGGCGAACATCTGGCCGACCAGGCCGAATGAGTCCACACCGAAGCTGACCCCGCCGGCCTTGTCCGCGGCGGCCGAGATCTTCCCCGCGAGTTCCGACAGGTAGTCCGAATGCGACCGCAGCGCGGCGGGTTTCACGGCGAATTGCGACATCGTGCTTGCTCCTGGTCAGCGAAGGTAGGTCTGCGGCGGTTCGTCGTCGTAGTCGTCCGACTCCGAGCGCCGGGTCGCGGCCACTTCAGGTTCCGGCTCGGGCGGAAGTTGCGAGCGCAGGAAGTCCATTCCGGCGGTGCCCGCCACCGGCTCGACCGCGGCGACCGCGCGACCGGCTACCGCGGCCTGCGCCTGCCCGGCGAGCTTCAAGATCGTCGCCTGCAGCTCCGCCGCGCTCCGGCGCATCGCCCGCTGGTCGATCTGGAGGTCCTTGAGCGCACCGTTGGCGCCGACCGTGACCGACACCGCACCGTCGGGATCGCTCGCGGTCTCGGCCATCTCCTGCATCTGCTGCTGAATCTGCTCGGACTGCCGAACCATCTCGTCAGCCCGTTCCTGCATCATCGCCAACCACTGCTCCGGCGACTGCTCCACGTTGTTTCCTCCCGCTACCCCTGCATCGTCCGGTTTGACGTGGTTCCGGCCTGATCGGTTCCACCCGATCGCCGGTTCGCGACCAGCTTCAACCGCACCCCCACCGCGACCACGGTGCAGGGCAGCGCGACCGCGCCGAGGACGCCGAAAAGGTCTGGCAGCTTCGTCACACCCCCCGCCACGACGGCCGCGCCGCCGAGGACGACCAGCCAACTCCCCGTCTTCCCCCACCGCCGCGTCTGCTCCGGCGGCAACACCTTCGGCTCGAGAACGCCGTTCCTCCGGCGGTTCAGCGAGATGCCCCAAGCGGCGACGAGCGCGGCGAAACCGAGCACGATCGCCAGCACCGAAAGTCCCGTCGATTCCGGAGAAGCGGTTCCGAGCCCGCCCGCGATCACCAGGCCCCAGCCGATCGGCACAGCCAGCGGGTTCCACCACTGCAACCGAATCCGCCGACGCCGCTCCGCACGACGATCAGCAGGCATAGGCGGGACACCGGGAATCCACATGCCGTAGACCATCGTGCAGGTCAACGCGATGAGAAGGGTCCACCCCAGCCCGACGAACGGCCGCGGCGCATCGACCGCGATCAGGTCCGCCGCGTTGCGCACCTTCCGGTACACCACCGGAGCAGGTTCGGTCATGTTCTGCGGGGTCAGCTCCGACGACTGGAAGTTCTTCTGCGTCGTCCGGCCGTCGGACCAAGTGATCTCCGCATCGCAGGCCCAGTACCACCCCAGACCGGAGCGGCTGACCGGGCCCACGCGCTCGCAGTTCGTGGCCAACGCGGTACCGCGGTCCGCCACAACACCGTCGGAACCCGACGCACTGGTAAGGGAGAAAGCCGTGTAGCACACCAGCGCGATCACAACGCGCACCAGCACTTGGGACACCAAGAAAGCAGCCCGCCAGAACCGCTCCGCAGCTGGCAGGTCCGCCCACGGTTCCCGCCACGGCGGTGTCCGCGGATTCCGCGCCGACTCCCCCGCCAAGTCCGGAGCGTCGGCGGCTGACTGCGAGCCCATGGTCCTCCTGCATTCAGCAGTGCCGAGCGTTTCGGCGCTGGTCATCGTGGTCGCGCGGGGTATCGCGCTGGGCGAAAAAGAGCCCCCGCACTCGACCGGCCTGGGGGTCGCCGGGAGCGCGGGGGCGCTTCGCAAGTCCACCCCTGGGGGTCAGGTGGACGGCAGTCACCGTACCAATCCAGGCAGTGGGCGGGTACGCACAATCAAGGATCTCGTAACCAAAACGAGATCAAGCGGCATTCGGACGTTCATCGCGAACCGCGCGCACCACTCCGGCGACGTTCTCCGCCGACAGCTCCTCGAGCCGCAAGCACGGACCGCCCAAGGCAGCAGCGATCCGTGCGGGCAGCCCCAGCCGGACCATCCCGTTCTCGCAGTCCACCACGATCGACGCCGCGCCGGCCTCAGCGACCAGCCCCGCCGCGCGCAGCGCATCCTCGACCGCGCGCTGAGCCCGACTGCGCCCGCTCAGCCCGGAATTCACCGCCACCGTGGCCCTCCCGTCGGTCAGCAGCACGACGAGGATCCGGCGCTGCGGGTCACGCATCTGCTCGCGCTGCACCACCCGCTGAACCTTCAGCAGACCGTCCGCGAGCGGCGTGCGACCTCCCGTGCGCAGCCCGCGCATCCGCGCCGCGGCAATGTCCACAGAGGACGTCGGTGGCAACGCGAGTTCCGCCGAGTCGCCCCGGAACGTGACCACGCCGACCTTGTCGCGCCGCTGGTAGGCATCCCTGAGCAGCGACAACACCGCGCCGCTGACCGCGGACATCCGTTCCCGGGCAGCCATCGACCCGGACGCGTCGACCGCGAACAGCACCAGGTTCCCCTCGCGCCCTTCCCGGATACCGCGCCGCAGGTCATCGGACCGCAGCACCAATCCCGGACCGCTGCGGCCGCGAGCAACCTGGTGCGGCGCCGCAGCGGCCAAGGTCGCCGCCACGTGCACACCATGTCCCTCCACAGTAGACGACTGTGTCGTCCGGCCGCTCCGCGACCGCGACCGCGAGCGCCGTCCCGGCGCCCCGTCGCCGAGCCCCGGCACCTCCAGCAGCCGCGCCCGGAACGCCGGCGTCGGCGCCGCTGGCGCCTTGTCCGCCGGCGCCCGCCCGTCGCTCCGCTCCTTGTCGTCGCTGCGCTCCGCGCCGCCTCCGCCTGACGGCTCCGTCGGCTCGTCCGGCGTCTGACCACCGCCTCCGGGGCCGTCCGGCCCCTCCGGCGGCTCGTCGTCCTCGGCGTGCTCCGCCGCCTCGGCAAGTGCTTGTTCCAGCTGGTCTTCGGCCATGCCCGGCTCGTCGAACGGGTCCCGGCGACGCCGGTGCGGCAACGCGAGCCGGGCCGCTGCTTCGACATCAGCCTCAGCAACTTCGTCGGCTCCGCGCCAGGCCGCGTGCGCGATCGCGGTGCGCGCCAGGACGAGGTCAGCGCGCATCCCGTCGACGTCAAAAGAAGCGCACAGCGCGGAGATTCGGCGAAGTTCGGAGTCCGGCAGTGTCACGTGCTCAACCCGGTCCCGCGCAACGCGGATGCGCGAGGCCAGGGATGCGTCGGCATCGGCCCACTTCGCGGCGAACCCGGCCGGATCGGCTTCGAAGGCCAGTCGTCGGCGCACCACCTCGGTGCGGGTCGCGACCTCCCGCGACGCCGCGACCTGCACGGTGAGCCCGAACCGGTCGAGCAGCTGCGGCCGCAGCTCACCCTCCTCCGGATTCATGGTCCCCACCAGCAAGAACGACGCCGCGTGCGAAACCGAGACACCTTCCCGCTCGACGTGCGCGCGCCCCATCGCGGCGGCGTCCAGCAGCAGGTCGACCAGGTGGTCGTGCAGCAGGTTCACTTCGTCGACGTACAGCACGCCGCGGTGCGCGGCGGCGAGCAGACCTGGCTGAAAGGCGCGGACGCCCTCGGTCAGCGCGCGCTCCAGGTCGAGCGAACCGATCAGGCGGTCTTCGGTGGCGCCGACCGGAAGCTCGACGAGCTGCGCCGGGCGCTGCACCGCGGTCGAGTCGTGCGGCCCGTCCGGGCACTGCGGGTCGGGGTCGCTCGGAGCGCACCTGAAGCGGCAGTCGGCGACCACGTCCAGCGACGGCAGCAGCGACGCGAGCGCGCGCACCACGGTGGATTTCGCCGTGCCCTTCTCGCCGCGAACCAGCACTCCGCCGATGCGCGGGTGCACGGCGTTGAGCAGCAACGCCAGCTGGAGATCGTCGTGGCCGACGACGGCCGAGAAGGGGAAGCGCGGAGCAGCGGACATGCCGGTGTTCCTTCCTCGGGGTGCGGACGCCCCGGTGGCGGGAACAAGGGATCGCAGTGTCCTGACTCCCGGATCACCGCGCCCCTCCGGCCTTCCCAGGTCTCCCCGGTGGCTCTCGGGGGAGGGCCGCTCCCCGGTCACAGTGGCGCCGACCGCGCCGGATTCACACCGGCTTCCTGCCGCACCCCTTGCATTCGGATCATGGAGCATCGTCGCAGAACCGCGACGGCGGACCAACCTTCCGCGGCCTCCGCGAGACGTGCGCCACTGCCCGTGGGTCGTGCGCACTTCGCGGTGTCACAGCACCGCAAAACGCTCACGAGCAGAAACGGGTGCGTCCGTCAGGAGCGGCGGCGCGGCTCGCGGCGCATGTCGACGTGCGGAATGCCGTCTTCGAGGTACTCGTCCCCGTCTTCGACGAAGCCGAAGGAGCGGTAGAAGTCCTTCGCGTTGACCTGGGCGGCGAGCACCGCGGGCGCGTTCTGCACCTCGGCGACGGCGGCGCGCATCAGCTTGCGGCCCAACCCCAACCCGCGCGCGGACTTGGCGGTGCACACCCGGCCGATCCGGAAGACACCGTCGGGATCCTCGAGCAGCCGCAGGTAACCCAGCACGTAACCGTCGGCCGAGTCGATCCAGAAGTGCCGGGTGGCGTCCTCCAGGTCGCGACCGTCCAACTCCGGATAGGCGCACTCCTGCTCGACGACGAACACGTCGACGCGCAGGCGCAGCATCCGGTAGAAGTCCTCGGCGTCCAAGTCCGCGGTGTAGGCGCGGTGGACGGCGGTCGCGAGCGGGTGCAGGGTCATCCCTACTTGGATATCACAGCGGGGTCTCAAAACCCGCATTCACCAGCACCGGGAGTAGCCAACAACACTCCGCGAACCACCGCTCGACCCGCAGGAGGTCGAGCGGTGGTTCGGTGGGTCAGAACTGTGCGGCCAGTTCGTTCGCGTAGGTGGACAGGCGGGTGTAGACGCCCGGGGTGTTCGGGCGGCCGCAGCCGGTGCCGTAGGAGACGACCCCGATCAGTCGGTTGTCCGCCACGATCGGGCCACCCGAGTCCCCGGCGCAGGCATCGCGGCCACCTTCGGGCACTCCGGCGCAGAACATGCTGCGCGGGTCGTAGTTCGAGTAGGCGCTGCGGCACGCGTCGTCGGTCGTGACCGGGACGTCCACCGAGCGCAGAGTCGTCGATGGCAAGCCCTGCTCGCTGGTCTTGCCCCAGCCGTAGACGCGGCCGACCGTGCCGGGCCGGTAGTGCTCGGTGTCGCCCTGGTCGACCACCGGCAGCTGCTTCTGCGGCATCGGCTCGCGCAGCGTCAGAACCGCCACGTCGTCACCGGTGGTGTAGCCGCGGAAACCCGGGTGCACCCAGATCCGGTCCACCTCCGCGACCGCGCCGTCCGCGACGGTCAGGTCGGGGCGGCCCGAGATCGCGCGCAGCTGCTTCGGGTCGCGCTGGCCACCGGTGAGCGGTTCGACCGTGCAGTGCGCGGCCGTGACGACCTTGATCGGCGTCACCAGCGCGCCGCCGCAGAACTGGCGGCCGGAGCCGTCGGTCAGGGCCACCACCCACGGGGCTTCCTCCGTGGTGGTCTCGGAGCCGCCGAGCACGCGCGCCTGCGGTTCTTCCGCCGCGCTCGCCGTCACGGGGTTCGTTCCGGCCAGCGCCACCACTGCGCCGGTGATCACGAGCCGCAGCACTGCGGTTCCGGTCCTGCCACGCGCCACGTCGAGCCTCCCACTGTCGCGGATCTTGCCGACGGCACACCGTAGTCAGCCGGATACCAGAACATCGCGAGGCACAACTCACACGTGGCCAGGAAAATATTTCGTTAAGATAGTCGATGCCGGGAAATTTTACTGAGCGCGTCGACGCTGACAGCTGCTCATCCTTCCCCTGTCGACACGGATCCAAAGCGTCTCTGCGCATCGGGTCCGTGAACTGCGCCTGACCAGGTGACAGATCCAACCCGATCAAGTGATCAGTGCTGTGCGCTGTCGCGAAGGAGGAACCGTGCTCGTGGACCTGACCCCGTTGCCCGCCTTCCTGGTGGCGAGCGTGGTGGTCGTGCTCACCCCCGGCGTCGACATCTTCCTGCTGCTGCGGACCTCGCTGAACCGCGGCCGCCGGGCCGGTCTGCTCGCGCTCGCCGGGATCCACACCGCGAGCATCCTGCAGGTGGCCCTGGTGATCTCCGGGCTCGGCGCCCTGATCACCAGCCACCCCGCCGTGCTGTCCACGTTGAAGTGGGTCGGCGCCGCCTACCTGGTCTACCTGGCCGTGATGGTCCTGCGCGGGCTGTGGCTGACCAGGCAGGAGACCGCCGACGGCGCGCTCAACGGGCCGGTCATCGACAACTCCAACCCCTACCTGCGCGGCCTGTTCAGCAACCTCACCAACCCGAAGATGCTGCTGTTCAGCCTGGCGTTCCTGCCGCAGTTCGTGGGTTCGGCCGCGCAGCCCACGCTGCAGCTGGTGATGCTCGGGGTCGTCTTCCTGGTGCTGGCCCTGATCTGGGAGGCGTCGATGGTGCTCGGCGCCGCGAAGATCGCCGACCGGCTAAAGAACCCTCGCGTCGCGAAGTCGCTGGACATGGTCAGCGCGGCGGCGTTCCTCACCATCTCGATCGGGTTGGTCGCCAGCTGACACCACCGCGCAGGTGACCAGCGCGAGACCGACCAGCACCAGCAGCAGCACCTGCGCCGAGGCAACCGGGGCGAGCAGGCTGATCACGAACGGCGTGCAGAAGCCCAAGTAGGCGATGCACCAGAACACCGCGGTGAGCCGGGCCAGCGCGCCTGGTCCGGCGATCCGGCCGACCACGGTCAGGCAGAAGGTCACGCAGAACCCGTAACCGCCGCCCATCAGCAAGCAGGCCAGCAGCGCCAACCACGGCAGCACCCACGTCACGGACACCACTGCCAGCCCGAGCCCGGCCGCCAGCGCCAGAAGGCCGACGACGGCCGGAGTCCGCTCGCCGCGCTGGGCGACCCGGCGCGCGATCGGCTGCACGACGGCCCCGAAGCCCGGCGTGATCAGCGCGGTGATCCCGGCGTAGGCGATCTCGAAACCGTGCAGGTCGCTGGTCACCAAGCCGGGCAACGTCCCGAACGAGACCGTCGGCCCGACGAACACCCACGGCGCGACCGGCAGCACGAGCCATCGGAACCGTCGATCCCGGAGCGCGCTGCCGAGACCCCCGGACTCGGCCCCCTCCAAGCGCGTCTCCGGGCACGACAGCGCGAGCCCCAAACCGGCCGCGGACAGCAGCAGATGCGGCAGGTACGCGATGACCAGTGGATACGGGCCCCACTGCGCGATCAGCGCGGACACCAGACCGCTGATGCTGAAGCCCACCGACAGCATCACCCCGGCCCGGCGAGCGCCAGCGCCATCCTCGACCGCAGTGCCGAACGGCGGATGCGACAGCTCCCGAACCCAGGCGCTGCCCGCGGCCAGGACCGCGCCCGTGCTCAGACCGGTCAGCAGCCGGCCCACCGCCAGCCAGAACGCCCCGCCGACGCCGATCATGAGCGCGACGGTCGCCACGGCGTTGACCACGACCGCGCCGAGCACGACGGGACGCCGACCCCGGCGGTCGCCCAGCGGACCGCCGAACAGCAGGCCCGGCAGCAAGCCGACGACGTAGAGCGCGAGCAGGCCCGTCGTCATCTGAGCGGACAGCCCCAGGTCGTGCTGGTACGCCCCCAGCAGCGGCGAGAACTGGTTCGCTCCCCAACCCGCGGCGGTCAACAGGAACGCGGCGGACAACCACTTCTTCTGCACAGCATGTGGTTCTATGCCGCCAAGAATTGGCACCGCACTGGCCGTTCAGGATTCGTGAACGCAGCAGTGATCTCCGCCTCTCGCGAGCTCGCCGGGCGCCAGAGCTTCCGACGCTTCGTACGCTGCGGGTATGGACCTGCGTCGGTTGACGTCCTTCCTGGCGGTCGCGGAGGAAGGTCACTTCGGCAAGGCCGCCGAGCGGCTGTTCCGGTCGCCCGCGTCCGTCACCGCGCACATCAAGCAGCTGGAGCACGACCTCGGCGTCCAGCTCCTGGACCGCACGCCCGTGCGGCTCACCCCGGCCGGTGAGCGGTTCGTCGGGCACGCGCGATCTCTGCTGGCCGCGCTGGACGCGGCGATCGAGGACGTGGCCGAGGCTCCTTCGGAGCGAACGCTTCGGGTCGGCGTCATGAGCAACGGCTCCGCCGAGCTGACGCCCGCCGTGGTGCAGGCGTTCCAGCGGGCCTGCCCGGAGGTCTCGGTCGAGTTCGTCGCACTGGACTTCACCGAGCACGTCTCGGCGCTGGTGCAGCACCGAGTCGACGTGGCGTTCGTGCGGCCCGTCCCGGTGGACGAGCGGATCGCCGTGGACGTGGTGACCACGGAGCGGCGCATCGTCGTCGTGCCGGCGTCGTGGGAGCTGGCCGACGCCCCGGCCGTGCACCTGGACGACGTGCTCGAACTGCCCTTCGTCAGCCTCCCCGAGCACACCCCGCGCCAGTTCAGCGACTACCTCTACTTCTCCGACGCCCGCGGCGGCCTGTCACCGCACCGCAGCAAGTCCCGCGCGGTGACCCCGCACGAAGTCCTGACCACCGCAGCCGCCGGCCGCGGCGCCGGATCGGCGTTGGAGTCCTTCCAGCGCTACTACCCGTGGCCGGGCACGGTCTGCGTGCCGGTGATCGACGCACCGCCCGACCACAGCGTCCTGGCCACCCGCGCGGACGACCGCAACCCAGCGGTCCGAACCTTCCGCTCGCTGACCACCAGCCTCGCCCGAGACCTAGGCCCCCGCCTACGACTCGTCTGAACACCGCATTTCTTTCGAGACGCCGAAGGCGTTTAGCCCACCCTCGGCACTCGTACCGTCGCGCAAAGTAGAGCTCCTCAGACATTCTCCGAACATGGCTCGGCCGGGGCGCTCCCGCTACGCCCCGGCCGAGTCGGTGCTGGATCAGGAATCCAGCTGCTTCTGGACCTCGTCGTGGTAGGTGGCCACGCGGGTGTAGATGCCCGGTGCGTTGGGCCGTGCGCAGCCGTTGCCGGTGGAGACGATGCCCACCAGCTTGTTCTCCACCACCAGCGGTCCGCCCGAGTCGCCCTGGCAGGCGTCCACGCCGCCCTGCGGGAACCCGGCGCACACCATGGCGTCCGCGTTGTACTGCGAGTACGCCTTCTTGCAGTCGGCATCGCTGCTCAGCGGAACGTCCGCCTTCTGCAGGGTTTGCGATGCCTGGCCGCCTTCGGCGGTGGCCCCCCAGCCGAGCGCCGTGGCCGTCTTGCCCGCCGCGTAGAGCGCCGTGTCGTCCTTGGACGCCACCGCCAGCGGCTGCTGCTGCAGGTCCTGGCCGAGCGTGAGCACCGCGACGTCCGAACCGGTGTTGGCGTCCTGGTAATCGGGGTTGACCCAGATCCCGGTCACCTTGACGACCGTGCCGTCATTGCTCTGCTTGTCCTCCCGGCCGGCGACGACCTGGACCGACTCCGGTTTATCCCCGCTGACGCAGTGCGCCGCGGTGATGATCTTGTTGGCCTTGGCGACCGTGCCACCGCAGAACTGGTTGCCCTGGGTGTCGGTCAGGAACACCACCCACGGGTAATCGGTGATCTTGGCCTGCTGTCCCCCGACGATGGGGGGCGCCGCCGTCGACGCGGTCCCGGACTCCGCCGCGTCAGCCGCTGTTGTCAGCAGTCCCGACGACAAGGTTGCCGCTGCCAGCAGTCCGGCCACCGACCACACCCGGCTCCGTGTGTCCGCCATGTCGTGCCTCCTCCCCCGGAGCCTTCCGACAAGCCGCGTTTTCGACCTGCCGCCTCCGGCTCGATTGAAGTGTCCATTAGAAAGAGGATCACGACCCGCTGTTGGATACAGAAGCAGCAATGAGCACAACCCGTTCGAGTGGAAAACCCTGCCAATTTCCACTCGGACGACTTACGCTCACTGTCCAAAAAGGACTCTAATACCCAAGGTTCTTTCACCGCCGGGGAATGCGTATTCGCACTCATGACACCGGACGCTTGTCAATACTCCGATTAGTTCCCCAATTCCAGGTGAAGAGTCCGGAGTTCGCAATGCAGGCCCGGCAAGGCAGAACCAAGTCCAACATGGACATATCAGACGCGCGGGCGCGGTCGAACATCGCACCCGCATGAGATGACCTGGTGAAACGACTCGCGATCAGTAGCCAGCGGCGCGGTCCACGAGACCGAGCAGCGGCTCACCGGCGAGACGACGGCGGACGTTGTCCTCGACCCGGCGGGCCAGCGCCGGAATCAGCAGCGACTTCGGGTTCGCCGCGTGGGGCGAGATGATCGCCCGCGGGTGCTGGAACAGCGGGTGGCCGTCGGGCAGCGGCTCCGGGTCCGTGACGTCCAGCGCAGCGCCGCCGATGCGCTCCGCGTCCAACGCCTCGACCAGCGCGTCGGTGTCCACCAGCGAGCCGCGAGCCACGTTGACCAGCCACGATCCTGGCTTCATCCGGGACAGCGCATCGGCGTCGATCAGCTTCGAGGTCTCGGCTGTGGCGGGCGCGGCGACGATCACGAAGTCCGACTCGGCGAGCAGTTCGGCAACGCCCTCGGCGTCATCAGAGCGCCAGGTCGCGGCCGCACCGTCGACGGACTTGCCGGACCGGTTCACCGCCAGCACACGCACCCCGAACGGCTGAAGCAGATCGATCAACGCCCGGCCGATGCCACCGGCGCCGATGATGCCGACGGTGGAGCCGAAAACGCTGCGCAGCCCTTCCGGCTTCGACCAGCTGGATTCGCGCGCCATCTGGTGCATCTGGCGCGCCCCGGCCAGCATCAAGCCCAAGGTGTGTTCGGCGACGGTCTGCGCGTAAGTGCCCGCCGCCGAGGTGAACGTCACGCCGTCGCGCAGCACGTCGGCCGACACCCAGGACTCGATCCCGGCCGACGGCAGCTGCACCCACTCCAGCGCCGGGTGCTCGAGTTCGGCGAACTGCTCGGGCGCACCGCCGAACCAGACCAGCGCGCTGGCGTCTGCGGCGGAGCTGAGCTCGGCACCGGCCGCGACGACAGCCGCCTCCAGTTCGGGCGGGGCGACCGGGCCAACGTGGACCTTCACGACTTCTCCATTCGGGAACGTTCGACCAACTCGGCCAGCGCGGGCAGCTGATCGGCATCCTCCAACGCCGATCCGACGGCGACCACGGCCGCCCCCGCCGACAGGAATTCCGCAGCGTTGCGCGCGTTCATCCCGCCGGTGGCGACCATCCGCAGACCGGGGAACGGGCCGCGCATCGCCTTGAACCAGCCGGCACCGAGTTCCGCCGCCGGGAACGCCTTCACCCAGGACAGCCCGAGCCGGAGGGCGTGCTGGATCTCGCTGGGCGTGGCCACTCCGGGCAGGTGCGGCAGCGCCAATTCCTCGCTCAACCGCACCACCTCGGGGTCCAGACCGGGCGCGACGGTGAACGCCGCACCGATCTCCACCGCCGTGCGCAGCTGGTCGGCGCCCACCACCGTCCCCGCGCCGACCGGACGTCCTCGCTCCGCCCCGACCTGCACCGCGGCGCGCAGCGAGGGCACGGCGCGCTCGGTCTCGATCGGCACCTCGACGGCGTCGATGCCCAGGTCCCAGGCGCGCTCGGCCAGTTCAGCGGTCCGCTGCGGGTCGAAGCCGCGCAGGATCGCCATGACCGGGCCGGTGCACAGCTCGTCGAAAGTGGTCATCGTTCACCGCCGAAACTCAAGGCGCGCCAACCTGTTTCGTCGCAGTCGAGCCACCGCTCCAGGTCTGCGCGATCCGGCGAGGCGGTGTGGTCCTCGGTGCTGAGCAGACTGTGCGCGGCCAGGACGTGCCCGAGCCGCAGGCAGCGTGTGACGTCCGCACCGCGCAGCACACCGGAGATGAACCCGGCGGCGAAAGCGTCGCCCGCTCCGACCGGCTCGACGACCTCGACCTTCGGCGCGGGCACGGTCACCGTCTCGGCGCCCAGCGCGTATGCGGCGTTGGGCCCGTCCTTAACCACGACGACGCTCGGCCGGTTCAGCAGTTTCCGCACGTCCTCGGGGGTTTCGACGCCCCAGAGCGCGTTCGCCTCGTCCAGCCCGACGAACACGGTGTCCGCAAGCTGGGCGAGCTCGTGCAGCGTCGGACCGGCCTGCTCGACCGGCCACAGCGCCGGGCGGTAGTTCACGTCGAAGGTGATCTGGATGCTGCGGTCGCGGGTGAGCAGGTGGCGGATCAGCCGGTCACATCTCGCCGAGAGCGCGGGCGTGATTCCGGAGATGTGCAGCAGTTTCGGACCGTCGAGCAGGTCGTCCGGCAGGAAGTTCTCGTCCATCGTGGACGCCGCGGACCCGGCGCGGTAGTAGTGCACCCGCGTGCCTTCCGGCGCGGGGTCCTTGAAGTAGACGCCGGTGGGCGCGTCCGAGCGCACCTCGACCAGGCCGGTGTCCACGCCGGCTCCGGCGATGGTCGCGACGATCCGGCGCCCCAACGGGTCGTCCCCGACCCGGCTCGCCCAGCCGACGTGGTGCCCCAGCGCGGCCAGGTGGATGGCGACGTTGGACTCCGCGCCGCCGGCGGAAAGCGTGAAGACCGGGGCCTTGTCCAGGGGAATGGGAGACGCCGGGGACACCAGCGACATCGTCTCCCCCAAGCACAGCACCTCGGGGCCCGGCTCCGCCACGTCCGCCTCCTCGTTCCACCACGACGTCGCGCCACCTTATCGAGGTTTGTGCGAAATACCCACCAGCGTTGCATGACGCGCAATGAACCTGTTCAGGCTCGTTTTGCGTGGCGGTGCAGGTAGCGGAACCCCAGCGCCCGCCTGGACTTCGGGTGCCCACCCTTATGCATGGCCAGCTCGACCGCGCGAGGCGCTGGGTTCTGGCCGCTCGCCCAGCTTCGGAAGGATTCTTTAGGCTGGCCGATGATCGCCCTCAGTCCCCAGGAATGGAGGTTGCTCGCATGAGTCTGGAGCGCCCGATCGACCCCGATCCGTATTCGCTGCTTCCCACAGTCCCGAGCTTCGACGTCGTCTCCGACGACGTGACCGGCGGGCAGCCGATGCCGCAGGCCCACGCCTTCGACGGGATGGGCACCGGCGGGCAGAACCACTCGCCGCACCTGCGCTGGTCGGGCTTTCCCGAGGCCACGAAGAGCTTCGTGGTGACCTGCTTCGACCCGGACGCGCCGATCCCGGGCGGCTTCTGGCACTGGGTGCTGGCCGACATCCCGGCCGACGTGACCGAGCTGGCCACCGACGCGGGCAACCGCGGCGGTGACGGCATCCCGGCCGGGTCCTTCCACGTGGCCAACGACTTCGGCGAGCAGGCCTTCGGCGGCGCCGCCCCGCCGCCCGGCGACCGGCCGCACCGCTACTACTTCGTGGTGCACGCGGTGGACACCGACAAGCTCGGCCCGGACGCCACCGCCAGCCCCGCGGTGATCAGCTTCAACCTGGCGTTCCACACCCTCGCCCGCGCGGTGATCACTCCCACCTACCAGCACTGACCCGGGTTCCACAGTTTCAATCGAAACTGTGGATCCACCCACGGCCGATCACAGTTTGAATTGAAACTGTGGCCGTGCATGAGCCGTGCCCGTCCTGGATTCCGGGGCGGGCACGGCTTTTTCGCGTTCGACGATCACTCGATCGAGATGTATCTGAAACGGCACCTCGCTCCTCTTTATTACAGGGGGTTCTTCAGACGTCAGGAGATCGGGATGAGCGTGCTACCCGCGTCGTTCGCCGTGCTGGTCGCCACCGGCCTGGCGGCGATGGCGTTCGCGCCGTTCGTCGCCGCCGAGCACCGGCGGCACGGCGAGCTCCGCGCGGGCGTCGCGCTGCTGCGCTTCTCCGTCCTGCTCTACTCCGTCGGCCTGGCCAGCTACGTGCTGCTGCCGTTCCCCGGCGACCAGGCCTGCTTCGAGCCGCAGTGGCAGCCCTTCGCGAGTTTCCGCAGCGTCCTGATGGTGGAGCAGTTCGCCTGCAACATCGCGCTCTTCGTCCCGCTAGGCGCGTTGCTGCGCCGCGGTCCGGCCGCGGCTGCGCTGGTCGGAGCTGCTGCATCGGTGTTCATCGAGCTGACCCAGCTCACCGGGATGTGGTTCCTGCGCCCGTGTCCGTACCGGGTGTTCGACGTCGACGACGTCATCGCCAACACCACCGGTGCGGCGCTCGGCGGGCTGCTCGCACCGCTGCTGCGCCGCGTGCCCACCGCCGCCCACGATCGACCAGCGACACCGCGCCCGGTGACCGCGCCACGTCGGCTGCTGGGCATGACCTGCGACCTGCTCGTGCTCTGGTGGCTGGGCATCGCCTGCGCTCGCGGCGTCGAGCTCGCACTCTGGCTGACCGGCACCTCCCCCGGAATCTGGTGGGAAGCATCGGCGCTGTGGTTCGCGCCCGCCGTCGTGCTGCTGATCGCGATGATGCTCAGCGGCAGCTCGCTCGGCCAGCACGCGGTCTGCCTGCGCGCCCGCGCGCCCACCCGGCCGATGACCGCCGCGCTGCTGCGCTGGGCTCTTGGCGTCGGTGGACTCGCCGCAGCTCAAGGCACGTGCACGGTCGTACTCGGCGAACCGGATGCGGTGCTGGGGATGCTGTGGTGCGCGGTGCACGCCTGCGGTGTGACCGGTACCCGAGATCATCGCGGAATCACCGGCTGGGTGGCCGGGTTGCAAGTGATCGACGCCAGACAAAGCCAGCGCGCCCCGACTGCGGCCCGCTCGACCTGAGAGACTGCCGGCGAAAGCCGTCCGCGCTTGTGGAAGCGGCGTCAGCCGCTTGGACCACCCTCACGCGGCGACCACCCGCGGGTTCTGAGTGCTTTCCTGGCGAGGACGGCCCCTCCGCCGTGTATTGGTCATACATCAGGAGGGGCACCCGCAGTCCAGGGAAGCACTCAGGTTCCGCCAAGCGACCACCCGAGCAACGCAGCCACCGACAGGCCTTAAGGCAGGATGAACCAGTGCGGCATTTCGACCTAGTGATCATCGGTTCCGGCTCCGGCAACTCGATCCTCGACGACCGGTTCGCCGACTGGGACGTCGCCATCGTCGAGAAGGGCATCGGCCCCAACGACGCCTACGGCGGCACCTGCCTGAACGTCGGCTGCATCCCGACGAAGATGTTCGTGCACACCGCGGACATCGCCAGCGCCCCCGGCAGCGGCAGCAAGCTTGGCGTCGACCTGGAGCTGCAGGACGTGCGCTGGCCCGAGATCCGGGACCGGATCTTCGGCCGGATCGACCCGATCTCCGCGGGCGGTCGCCGCTACCGCGCCGAGGAGAACGAGAACGTCACCCTCTACCAGGGCGAGGCCCGGTTCACCGGCGTCAAGCAGCTGACCGTGCAGACCGCGGACGGCCCGGAGACGATCACCGCGGACCGGTTCGTGGTGGCCGCTGGCGGGCGCCCGGCGCTGCCGGAGATCCCCGGCCTCGACCAGGTCGACTTCCACACCAGCGACACCGTGATGCGGCTCGACCGGCTGCCCCGCCGGATGATCATCATGGGCACCGGGTTCATCGGCGCCGAGTTCGCGCACGTGTTCTCCGCGCTCGGCGTCGAGGTCACCATGATCGGCCGCTCCGGCCGGGTGCTGCGCAGCGAGGACACCGACGTCTCGGCCCGGTTCACCGAGATCGCCGACCAGCGCTGGGACCTGCGGCTCAACCGCAAGGAGATCTCCGTCGAGCAGGACGGCGACCTGGTGCGCCTGCACCTGGAGGGTCCGGACGGCGCCGAAGCGGTGGAGGCCGAGGCCCTGCTGATCGCGATCGGCCGGGTGCCCAACGCCGACCTCCTCGACGCCGCCGACGGCGGGCTGGAGCTCACCGACGGAGGCAAGATCAAGGTCGACGCCACCCAGCGGACCTCTGTCGACGGCGTGTGGGCGCTGGGTGACATCAGCTCCGACTACGAGCTCAAGCACGTCGCCAACCACGAGATGCGCGTCGTGCAGCACAACCTGCTGCACCCGGCGGAACCGATCGAATCGGACCACCGGTTCGTCCCGCACGCGGTGTTCTCTTCGCCACAGATCGCCTCCGTCGGCCTGACCGAGCAAGAGGCGCAGCAGCGCGGCGTCGAGTACGTGACCTCCACCCAGGACTACGCGGGCATCGCCTACGGCTGGGCGATGGAGGACACCACCGGCTTCGCCAAGCTGCTCGCCGACCCGAACACCGGGCAGCTGCTGGGCGCGCACATCATCGGCCCTCAGGCGCCGACGCTGATCCAGCCGCTGATCCAGGCGATGGAGTTCGGCCTGGACGCCCGCATCATGGCCCGCGGCCAGTACTGGATCCACCCCGGCATGCCGGAACTGGTGGAGAACGCGCTGCTCAACCTGCCGCTGAACTGATCGTCCGAGCGCATCACGCGGGTACCGCCACCCGCGTGATGTGTCCGGCATCATCTTGATCCGTTCCAGAAGCGGGGGTGTGCTGTAGCGAAAGTTGTCCTCTGGCCCTGGGGGTGCAACTCGATCCTGTGGCGCCGAACGAAGGAGAGCACCCCGTGCTTCACGAACGTCTCGAGCCGGTCTACGACAACGTGGTCCAGCGCAACCGCGGTGAAACCGAGTTCCACCAGGCCGTCCGCGAGGTGCTGGAGAGCATCGGACCGGTCATCGACAAGCACCCCGAGTACGCCGAGCAGAAGATCATCGAGCGCATCTGCGAACCGGAGCGCCAGATCACCTTCCGCGTGCCGTGGGAGGACGACCGCGGCGAGGTGCACATCAACCGCGGCTTCCGGGTCGAGTTCAACAGCGCGCTCGGCCCGTACAAGGGCGGCCTGCGCTTCCACCCGTCGGTGTACCAGGGCATCGTGAAGTTCCTCGGCTTCGAGCAGATCTTCAAGAACGCGCTCACCGGCCTGCCCATCGGCGGCGGCAAGGGCGGCGCCGACTTCGACCCCAAGGGCCGCTCGAACCGCGAGATCATGCGGTTCTGCCAGAGCTTCATGACCGAGCTGCACCGGCACATCGGCGAGTACACCGACGTGCCGGCCGGTGACATCGGCGTCGGCGGCCGCGAGGTCGGCTACCTGTTCGGCCAGTACAAGCGGATCACCAACCGCTACGAGTCCGGCGTGCTCACCGGCAAGCACCTGTCCTTCGGCGGCGCCCGCGTCCGCACCGAGGCGACCGGGTACGGCTGCGCCTTCTTCGTGCAGGAGATGCTGGCGGCGCGCGGCGAGTCCTTCGAGGGCAAGCAGGTCGTGGTCTCCGGCTCGGGCAACGTCGCGATCTACACGATGGAGAAGGTCCACCAGCTCGGCGGCACCGTGGTCGCCTGCTCGGACTCCTCCGGTTACGTGCACGACGAGAACGGCATCGACGTCGAGCTGGTCAAACAGCTCAAGGAGGTCGAGCGGACCCGGATCAGCACCTACGTGGAGCGCCGGCCGGGCGCGAAGTTCGTCGCCGACCGCAGCGTCTGGGAGGTTCCCTGCCAGGTCGCGATGCCCTCGGCCACCCAGAACGAGCTCGGCGCCACCGATGCGGCGACCCTGATCGCCAACGGCTGCGTCGCGGTCGGCGAAGGCGCGAACATGCCGACCACCCCGGACGCCGTGCGCAACTTCCAGGAAGCGGGCGTCGCCTTCGGCCCCGGCAAGGCGGCGAACGCGGGCGGCGTGGCGACCTCGGCGCTGGAGATGCAGCAGAACGCGTCCCGCGCGAGCTGGAGCTTCGAATTCACCGAGCAGCGCCTCGAGCAGATCATGAAGGACGTCCACGCCCGCTGCTACGCCACGGCGGAGGAGTACGGCATGCCCGGCAACTACGTGGCAGGAGCCAACATCAACGGCTTCACCAACGTCGCCGACGCCATGCTCCGCCTCGGCCTCATCTGACCTGCAATTCCTGTCTGACGCACTCATTTTGCGTAGCGGTGCAAGTGGCGGAACCTCAGACGCCGCCTGGACTGCGGGTGCCCAACTTTATGTATGCCAAATACACGGCAGTCGGGCCGTCCTCGCCAGGCGACGTCTGAGAACCCGCGGCGGTGCAAGTTGCGAGGGTGGGCTATGCGCCTTCGGCGCATCAAAACAAAAGATCAAAGGCCGACGCTAAGAGCGTTGGATAGACGCTCAGAGCATTAGAACTGGTAAAGGGCCCCTCCGACCGGAACAACCGGTTGGCGGGGCCCTTCGCGGTCGGGGTCAGACGTGGCGGGGGCGGCCGGCGATGACTCCGAAGACCGACTGGATCGCGACGATCACCACGAGGACCGTCAGCGAGGCCGACCACGCGCCGGTCACGTCGTGCAGGACGCCGAACAGGAACGGCCCGAACGACGCGATCAGGTAGCCGATGCTCTGCGACATCGCCGACAGCGAGCCGGTGTCAGCGGCGGTGGCCGTGCGCAGCGAGATGAGCACCAGAGCCAGCGGGAACGCACTCATGCCGACGCCGATCAGCACTGCCCACACCACCGGCATGGTCAGCGGCGCGAACAGCAACCCGAGCAGGCCGGTGATGGTCAGCGCCGCCAGCCCGATCGCCCAGCCGGACTGGCTGCGCGTCTTGGTCACCAGCGGTGGCAGGATCATGTTGATCGGCACGCCGACCAGCAGCAACAGGCCGAGCAGCATGCCCGCGGTGGTGCTGTCGATCCCGACGCCCTTGAACACCTCGGGCAGCCAGCCCATCACGACGTAGGCGACCAGCGACTGCAGCGCGAAGTACCCGGTGATCACCCACGCCAGCGGGCTGCGCATCAGCGAGCGCCGCGGCCCGGACGAAGCCGTCACCTGGCGCCCCGACGAGCGGCGCGCAGTGGCCGGAACCCAGACGCACAGCGCGGCCAGCGCCACCACAGCCCAGGTGGCCAGCGCGAGCCGCCAGCTGCCGGTGGCCGAGTTCAGGTACGGCGTCAGCGCGGATCCGGTCGAGCCGCCCGCGGCCATCGCCGTCGTGTAGAGAGCGGTCGCCATCCCGACCCGAGTCGGGAACGACTCCTTGACCACCACCGGGATCAGCACGTTGCACATCGCGATCGCCGCGCACACCAGCACGGTTCCGCCGAGCACGGTCCACGTACCGCCGACGGTCCGCAGCAACATCGCGGCGGTCAGCACGGCCAGCGAAACGCCGACGACCTTGTTGATGCCCATCCGCCGCGCCAGCAGCGGAGCACCGATGCCCGCCACGCCGAAGCACAGCGTGGGCACGGACGTCACGACGCTCGCCCAGGTGCTGGACGCACCGAGCGAGTCCCGCACCTCACCGAGCACCGACGCCAGGCTCGTGACCGCGGGGCGCATGTTCGCCGCCGCGAGCGCCACACCGGCGAGCAGCAGGCCACCGCCGGCGACCGCGAGGTGCCGGTTCGGTTCGACCGTTTCCGCAGCACCGTCGTTCTCGCGCGCGAGCGCGTCCGGGTGCACATCGGCGGGGCGTCGGGTGGCATCCTGGTCAGCCACATGGTCAGGGACATGCTGGGTTCGCGACTCGGTGGACATCGCGGACTAGTATGTCAAACGTAGGATGTTTGGATGAAAGGACCTGCCAGTGCCTTTGGTCACTGCCAAGCGGACCGGGCTGGTCGATCAGGTCATCGCCCAGATCCGCGAACTCGTGACGTCCGGGGAATGGCCGCTGGGCGAGAAGATCCCGCCGGAGACCGAGCTGGTGGCGGCCCTCGGCGTCGGGCGCAACACCGTCCGCGAAGCGGTGCGCGCGCTCTCCCACGCGGGGCTGCTCGAGGTCCGGCAGGGCGACGGCACGTTCGTGCGGGCGACCAACGAGATCTCCGGCGCAGTCCGCAAGCTGTGCGGATCCGAGCTGCGACAGGTCCTGGAGGTGCGGCGAGCACTGGAGGTCGAGGGCGCGCGATTGGCCGCCCGGGCGCGCACCGAGGACGACCTGCGGGAGATGTCGGACTGCCTGAACGAGCGGGACGCCGCCGTGCAGAACCGGGACAGCGCAGCGGTCATCACCACCGACGCCGAGTTCCACCGGCGTCTGGTCGCGGCCTCGCACAACCCGGTGCTGGTCTCGCTCTACGACGGGATCCACGAGGCGGTGACCTCCAGCGTGGCGACCACCTTCAACCCGGAGATCCCGCCGGAACAGCACGTCTCGCACACGGCACTGCTCACCGCGGTGCACGATGGCGACCCGCGGCGAGCAGCGGAAGAAGCGGGCGGATTCCTGGAGGAGCTGCTCGCCCAGATGAGCCCTCAGACCGAGGAGTCCGGCCAGTAGTCGGTCCCGACGTCGAAGGCCTCCCCACCGGCGGGCACAACCCAGGAAGCTGCGATCACGCCAGCGGCAAAGCCGCCACCTGATCGACCCTGCGCTGGCACCAGCTGGACCGACGGCGCGCCGAACCGGGTGATCACGATTTCCTCCCCGGACTCGGCGCGGTCTAGGAGCTCAACCAACCGGTCGCGGGCTTCGTCAACGGTGAACTCGGCAGCCATGCCGATGACGTTACCTGCATCACATCGGAAAGGCCCGATTCCGCCGCGGTTTCAGCCCAGGCCGTGGCACACCGTTGGCAGCCCGGCAGGCGCTCCCCCGTCGAGCAGCCGGCGCAGGGCATCGGTGTCCAGGTGTTTTTCCACCAGGTCGCCGAGCAGGTCGAGCTGTCCGGCGCGGATGTCGGCGAACACCGTGTCATCGGCCGGTTCGAAGCCGTCCCGCCCCGCGCGCCGCGCCGACCAGCGCAGGAACGCGCGCCGAAAGGCGTCGTTCTCGAACAGCCCGTGCCAGTGCGTGCCGAGCACGGATTCGGCGATGCCGCCCTCGGGCTGCCCGTCCGACGTGGTGACCAGCGGTTCGAGATCGCCGCGACGACGGGGGGCGCCGTGGTGGATCTCGTAGCCCGAAACCGGCTCTCCGAACGCATTTCCGCTCGGCCGCGCCAGCGTTTTCCGGGCCTCGAACTCGATCTCCACGTCCAGCAGCCCGAGACCGTCGACCGCACCGGAACCCGATTCGACCTCGTCGTGGATGCGCCGGGTCAGCATCTGGAAGCCACCGCAGATCCCGGCCACCGGCAGCCCCGCGCGGGCGTGCGCGAGGATCGCGTCGGCCAGCCCGCTGCTGCGCAGCCAGCCCAGATCGGCGACGGTGGACTTGGAGCCGGGCAGCACCACCAGGTCCGCGTCGGCCAGCCGGGAGGGCTCGGTGACGAACCGGACCGAAACACCCGGCTCGGCGGCCAGCGCTTCGACGTCCGTGGCGTTGGAGATCCGCGGCAATCGCGGTACCGCGACCCGCAACCACTGATCGCCGCGCGGCGGAGCGGGCCGCCCGACCACCCCGTCCGCGGCGTAGGACAGCGAATCCTCGGCGTCCAGCCACAGTTCCTCGGCCCACGGCAGCACACCGTGCATCGGGCGTCCGGTCAACACCCGCAGCTGGTCTAGCCCGGGCTCCAGCAACGCCGGATCCCCCCGGAACTTGTTGATCACGAACCCGCCGACCAGCGCCTGATCCGCCGCGTCCAGCAGCGCGAGAGTGCCGAAGAGCTGCGCGAACACGCCGCCGCGATCGATGTCGCCGACCACCAGCGTCGGCAGCCCGGCGGCCTGCGCCAGCCCCATGTTCGCGATGTCGTTGGCCCGCAGGTTGATCTCGGCGGGCGAGCCGGCGCCCTCGCAGATGACGTGATCGAACTCGGCCCGCAGTCCCTCCAATGTGGACACGACGGTGTCCAGCAGCGCGGCCTTGCGAGCCCGGTAGGACATCGCGGTCACCTCACCGGACACCCGCCCGAGTACGACGACCTGCGAACTGCGATCGCTACCGGGCTTGAGCAGCACGGGGTTGAACCGCACGGAAGGCTCCAGCCCGCACGCCGCGGCCTGCACGGCCTGCGCCCGCCCGATCTCACCTCCATCAGCGGTGACGACGGAATTGTTGGACATGTTCTGCGCCTTGAAAGGAGCAACCCGAGCCCCGCTCCGAGCCAACCACCGGCAAATCCCAGCGCTGACAACGCTCTTCCCCGCATCAGAAGTGGTCCCAGCCACCAACAAAGCACCCACGACAACTTCCTACCCCACCAGACAGAGCTCGCCTGGCGAGGACAGCCCGTTCGCTGTGCATTGGACATGCATGAGAACGGGATCCCGGAGCCAGGCTGCCTCTGAGGTTCCGCTACCCGCACCGCGAAGCACGGTGAGCACAGCGCTTTTCCCCGAAGTCAGGGAAGCGTCAGGATCTCGTTGCCCTCATCCGTGATCAGGATCGTGTGCTCGAACTGGGCTGTCCAGCTCTTGTCCTTGGTGGTGACCGTCCAGCCGTCGTCCCACATGTCGTACTCGTGGGTGCCGAGGGTGATCATCGGCTCGATGGTGAAGGTCATGCCCGGTTCGAGGACGGTCTGCACCGACGGCTCGTCGTAGTGCAGGATGACCAGTCCACTGTGGAAGGAGCGGCCGATGCCGTGGCCGGTGAAGTCGCGGACCACGCCGTAGCCGAAGCGCTTGGCGTAGGCCTCGATGACGCGGCCGATCACGTTGAGCTGGCGACCGGGCTTGGCGGCCTTGATGCCGCGCATCAGGGCTTCGTGGGTGCGCTCGACCAGCAGCCGCACCTCTTCCGAGACCTCGCCGGCCAGGAACGTGCCGTTGGTGTCGCCGTGCACGCCGCCGACGAAGCCGGTCACGTCGACGTTGACGATGTCGCCGTCCTCGATGACCGTGGAGTCCGGGATGCCGTGGCAGATCACCTCGTTGAGCGAGGTGCAGGAGGACTTGGGGAAGCCCCGGTAGCCGAGCGTCGACGGGTACACGCCGTGGTCGCAGAAGAACTCGTGCACGACCGCGTCGACGTGGTCGGTGGTCGCGCCGGGCTGCACCGCCTTGCCGGCTTCGACCAGCGCCTGCGCGGCGAGCTTGCCCGCGACCCGCATCGCTTCGATGACCTCGGGCGGCTGCACGTCGGGGTCGGTGCCGCGCTTGGGGGCCGGCTTGTCGACGTACTCGGGACGCTCGATGTGCGCGGGGACTGGGCGGCGCGGCGTTTGCACGCCTGGCTGCAACGGAGCTCGAACCGGCATGCCCCCACTCTAACCGCGCTGCCGTCGCCGAACTCCGGGCGGTGACCGCCGGATCACCTGCTCCGGCGGTGCGACTGGGGCGGTTCGGTCAGTTCGCGCCTGGTGATGCCGTGGCCAGTCCCGCTTCCTCGGCCGCGGCCAGCAGGGCCGGGTCGTAGGAGAGATAGGCCACCAGGCCGTCCTTGATCTTGCAGGCCGAGGCCAGGTGGATCGCGTCGACCGGACCGACCCCGGCCTGCAGTTCGCTGGCCGCGTCCAGCACGTCCTGCTTGACCGGCAGGTGGTCGATCTTCGAGATGATGATCGAGGCCAGGTCCACGGCGTGCGGGCCGATCTCGCGGAAGGTCCGCAGCACGTCGACCTTGGACAGCGCGCTGGTGACCCTGGGGTGCTCCCAGCGCTCGCGGATCCACTGGCTCAGCGCTTTGCTCTCCGGCTCGGGGGCGATCAGCTTGATCAGCGCGGAGGAATCGAAGTAGATCAAAACCGCTCCTGTTCACGTCTGCGCAGCAGCCGGTCGGAAACGCTCGGGGTAGGTGCCGCGGGCAACGGGTCGGGCAGCTCGCCGCCGTCGCCGGGCACCAGCTCCCCGGCCGCGACGAGCTCGTCGTACAGGGCTTGGTCACGAGTGGGCGGAGCCAGCACCGCGACGATGCGGCCTCGGTCGGTGACCAGGATCGACTCGCCGGCGGCGACTCGTCTCAGGTACCGACTGGCGTTCTGCCGCAGTTCGCGCACGCCGATCCGCTCCATGCGCTACAAGGTAGCACGTCGATCACCACAGGTGATCACCCGAACACGTGAAGCGATCAGCTCGCCGCGAGGAACCGCTTGGCCGCGTCGACCGCCGGGCCGGACGCGCCCGCGTCGGTGACCAGCACCGCGAACGCCAGGTCGCCGCGGTAGCCGACGAACCAGCCGTGCGAGTGGGTGCCGTCGCCGAACTGCGCGGTCCCGGTCTTGCCCCGCACCTCGCCGGAGTTGGCCAGCCCAATCGCGGTGCCCTCGGTGACGACCTCGCGCATCATGCTCCGGAGCTGGTCGAGGGCCTGCGGCGACGGCGGCTGCGGGGTGTCACTGGCCTTGGTCGGCATGCCCCGGATCAGCGTGGGCACCGGCATCCGGCCGTTGGCCACCGACGCGGTCACCAGCGCCATGCCGAACGGGCTGGCCAGCACCGTGCCCTGGCCGATGCCGTTCTCCGCGCGCTGCACCACGCTGTCGGCCGGCGGCACCTTGCCGGTGATGGTCGTAGCGCCCGGCATGTCGAAGTCGACGCCGAGGCCGTACTGGTGCGCGGTGTCGGTCAGCGCCTGGGCGGGCAGGTCGACCGCGAGCTGGGCGAACGTGGTGTTGCAGGACTTGGCGAAGGCCATGTGCAGCGGCACCCGGCCGAGGTCGAACTCCTTGTCGTTGGGCAGCTCCCGGCCATCGAAGACCTTCTTGCCGGGACAGTCCACCGGGGTGTCGCGGTTGACCTTGCCCGCTTCCAGCCCTGCGGTCGCGGTGACCATCTTGAACGTCGAGCCGGGCGGGTACTGCCCGGACAGCGCCACCGGTCCTTCCGCGTCGGCGGCGGCGTTCTGCGCGACCGCGAGCACCTCACCGCTGGAGGGCTGCATGGCCACCAGCATCGACGCCTGCGGGATCTGGTCCACCGCCTGCTCAGCGGCCCGCTGCGTGCGGTCGCCGAGGGTCACGGTCATCGGCTCGACCGGCTTCTCGGCGACGCTGTGCAGCTCAGCGGCCTCGTTGCCCGCCTGGTCGACCGCGACGACCCGCCAACCGGCGTTGGCCTCGACCTGCTCATCGGCCTTGCGAGCCACGCCCGCCAGCACCTGCGAGCCGTAGCCGCGCTCGCTGGCCACCAGCCGCACCTTGGCCGGGAAGCTCACCCCGGGCAGCTCGTAGATCTGCGGCTTGACCTTCTCGTAGTCGCCCTGCCGTAGGGTGACCACCGCGTAGGGCTGGCCCTCGGGCGTCTTGCCGACGCCGTCCATGATGGATTGCTGGGTGATCTCCGGTTCGATGGTGCTCAGCGCGTTCGCCAGCGAGGCGGCCACCTTCGGCACGTCCCCGGCGTCCTTCGCGGTCAGGCTGACCGTGACCAGCTGCTCCGGCCGCATCACCTCGGTGCCGTCGCGGTCGCGCACCGGCGCCGGGTCGGGACGCTGCTCGCGGAACGCCAGGTTCTGGCCCGGGCCGAGCTTCGGGTGCAGCGCGCTCGGCGCCCAGTGGACCTTCCAGCCCTGCTCCCCCTCGACCAGCGCGAGCTCGCCGGGGTAGTCCCAGACCCTGCCCGCGCCGAAGTCCCAGGACATGTCGAACTTCGCGGTCGGCACACCCCGTGGATCGTCGGTGACGCCCTGGACCGTCGCGTGCGCGGCCTCCGGGGACATGTTGTGGTGCAGCGCTTCCAGCGCTGGCTTCGCCTGCCCGGGGTTGTCGGTCTGGTTCGCCGCGCCTGCAGCGTCGCCGGCCGCCACGGCGTTGACGAAGGACGTGGCGACGTCCTTCTCGGACGGCCCGGTGCTGCAGGACGCCAGCGGCACCAGCAGCAGAGCGGCGAGCCCGGCGAAGATCCGCGAGGAAACCATGCCCGCGAGTATGCCGAAACCCCCTGAAAGGTCCACCCTCTTTTCCAGCGGGCTGAACGGTGGAGATCAAGTGCGAATCCAGCACCAACGACGCCGGTCAAAGGCGTCTTGCACCCAGATGTCGATCATGTCTGACCAGGCGCTCAGGATGTCCTTTGAACGGTTGGAGCGGTGAAACATCCCACGATCTTCACCCCATCGTGTCCACCGCTCGACAGTGAACAAATCCCAGGTCAGAGCAGGATTGTGCTGAAAGAACCGATGCGGCGGAAGCCGACCTTCTCGTAGGCCAGCCGCGCGGCGACGTTGTAGTCGTTGACGTACAGGCTCGCCGTCCGACCGAGTCCGCGCACCAAACGGTCGGCGACCGCAGCAGTACCCGCAGTGCCCAACCCGGTGCTGCGCCGGTCCGGATGGACCCAGACGCCCTGGATCTGGCCGACGGTCCGCGACAGCGCGCCGATCTCGGCCTTGAACACGACTTCGCCGTCTTCGAAGCGGGCGAACGCCCTGCCGCTGTTGATCAGGTCCGCCACCCGCGCCCGGTAGCTCGCCGACCCGCCGTCGCTGCACGGGTCCACGCCCACCTCTTCGGTGAACATCGCGATCGCTGCGGGCAGGTAGCGCTCCAGCTCGTTCGGCCGAACCTGGCGCACCAGCGGGTCCGGAGTGACGTGCGGCGCCTCTGCCAGCACCATCAGCGGCTGGTCGGCGCGGACATCCCGCGCCGGTCCCCACTGCGCGGCGACCTCGTCCCACAACGTCAGCACCTGCTCGGACGGACCGACCAGCGACGAGCACATCCGGCGGCGGCGCAGCGCCCGGTCGGCGAAGGCACGCATCGCGTCCGGTCCGCCGCGCAGCGGGATCAGGTTCGCGCCCGAGAAGCACATGCCGGTCAGCTTGCTGCCGTAGCCCCAGAGCTCGCCGCCAAGGCGCAGCGGGTGGACGCCCGCCTCCTCGACGCGTGCGGCGACCATGCAGGCCGCGACCGGCGCGGAGTCCAGCACGGAGCGGACCAGCACCGAGTCCCGTTCCTCCAACAGCCGTGCACCGGCGAGCTTGAGCACCCGCCAAGACTGCCAGAAACGCGGGCTGCGCAACTCCCCTGGCTGCGAGGCACCACACCCGTAAATCTCGCGCTCACCCATTCGGATTAGCCCGGTGGGCGGAACTGCTCGACACCTGATCGTCCAGACGCACGGCACTCATGACGCAGCTGACCGCCGCCCCCGAACCGGGGACGGCCGATCTCGCGAAATCAACCGACCGACACGGTCGGAGCGTCACCGTCGACGGGCTCCATGTCCTCGGCGATGCGCATGGCCTCTTCGATCAGCGTCTCGACGATCTTGTGCTCGGGCACGGTCTTGATGACCTCGCCCTTGACGAAGATCTGGCCCTTGCCGTTGCCCGAAGCGACACCCAGGTCCGCCTCGCGGGCCTCGCCCGGCCCGTTGACGACGCAGCCCATCACCGCGACGCGCAGCGGGACCTCCATGCCCTCCAGGCCGGCGGTCACCTCGTCGGCGAGCTTGTAGACGTCGACCTGGGCGCGACCGCAGGACGGGCAGGAGACGATCTCCAGCTTGCGCGGGCGCAGGTTCAGCGACTGCAGGATCTGCGTGCCGACCTTGATCTCCTCCACCGGCGGCGCGGACAGCGAGACCCGGATGGTGTCGCCGATGCCCTGCCGCAGCAGTGCGCCGAAGGCGACCGCGGACTTGATCGTGCCCTGGAACGCCGGGCCGGCCTCGGTCACGCCGAGGTGCAGCGGGTAGTCGCACTGCTCGGCGAGGATCTCGTAGGCGCGCACCATCACGACCGGGTCGTTGTGCTTCACCGAGATCTTCAGGTCGTGGAAGTCGTGCTCGGCGAACAGGCTCGCCTCCCACAGCGCCGACTCGGCCAGCGCCTCCGGGGTGGCCTTGCCGTGCTTCTGCATCAGCCGCGGGTCCAGCGAACCGGCGTTGACGCCGATCCGGATCGGCGTGCCGTGGTCCTTGGCGGCCTGCGCGATCTCCTTGACCTTGTCGTCGAACTTCTTGATGTTGCCCGGGTTCACCCGCACCGCGGCGCAGCCGGCCTCGATCGCCGCGAAGACGTACTTCGGCTGGAAGTGGATGTCGGCGATGACGGGGATCTTGGACTTCTGCGCGATCGCCGGGAGCGCCTCGGCGTCGTCCGCGCTCGGGCAGGCCACCCGCACGATGTCGCAGCCGGAGGCGGTGAGCTCCGCGATCTGCTGAAGCGTGCTGTTGATGTCCGCGGTGACGGTCGTAGTCATGCTCTGCACGGAGATGGGGGACTCGCTGCCCACTCCGACCGCCCCGACCTGCAACTGCCGGGTCTTGCGCCGCTCCGCTAGCACCGGAGCAGGGGCCGCGGGCATGCCCAGATCGACGGTCATCGAAACCTCTCCACCTCTTCTGGTGTTCTTCCGGCGGCTGCCACCGCCTGCGCACCACGATACCGGCGAGCTTTCATCCGGCTGGACGTCGTGCGGGTAGGACAGATCACGTTGGGTGATCGTTTCGGTCGGGCAAGGCCGCGTTCAACCCAGCGACGCCCATCGCTCGTCACCTGTTAGCGCAAGTCCGGGAGTCGTCGGACGAAACTCGATCACCCCGGCTGACCGACCTTCTGCCCCGCCGCACGCGCTCGCCCACCCCGGCCCAATCGCCCCAGGACACCCACCAACACCAAAAAAAGTCCCGTGAGCGTTCTGGGTCGCCACGACAACCCAAACGCTCACGGGACTTGAACGGCTGGAGCGCTAGAAGAGCTTGACCGGGTTCACCACGTCGGCGACCAGGACCAGCAGCGAGTACGCGATGAACACCAGGCTGATCGCGTAGGCCAGCGGCATCAGCCGCGCCGTGTCGAACGGGCCCGGGTCCGGGCGCCGCACCAGCTTGGCGAAGCCGCGCCGGATCGACTCCCACAGCGCACCCGCGATGTGCCCGCCGTCCAGCGGCAGCAGCGGCAGCATGTTGAACACGAACAGCGAGAGGTTCACCCCGGCCAGCAGGTTGAACATCAGCATGATCCGGGCGTCCACGCCGATCTCGTCCGAGGACAGCACCTCGCCGCCCAACCGGCTGGCACCGACGATGCCGACCGGCGAGTCCGCTTCGCGTTCCCCGCCGAAGATCGCCGACACCAGGTCCGGCACCCGCTGCGGCAGTTCGATGACCTTCTGCGCGGTCAGGCTGACGAACCCGCCGATGGTGTTGACCACACCGCCGATGTCCTGCTTGACCCGCACCTGCGTCGGGGTGAGCCCGAGGAAGCCGACCGTCTCGTACTCGCTGGGCGAGGTCAGCTTCGGCATCTGGTTCTGCATCAGGTCCGGGGTCAGCGTGACCCGGTGTCCCTCGCGCTCGACGACCACCGGGACCGGCCCGGTGGACTTGCGGATGGCCAGCTGCAGGTCTTCCCAGGTCGTGTAGGGCTTGCCGTTGAACTCCAGGATCTTGTCACCGGGCTGGAACCCGGCGGCCGCGGCCGGGGAGGGCTTCGCACCGGCCGGGCAGACGTCCTTGTTCGGCGCGTCGGCGGGCAGCACGCACTCGCTGACAGAGGCGACCGTAGTGGTCGTGGTCGGCAGGCCGTAGCCCATCAGGATCCCGGCGAAGATGCCAGCCGCCAGGATGAGGTTCATCACCGGCCCGGCCATCATCACGATGATCCGCTTCCACGGGCTGCGCTGGTAGAACTGCCGGTGCGCGTCCTCGGGGGTGACCTCCTCCGCCGACATCTGCCGGGCGTCCTCGATCATCGCCCGAATCGGGGTGGAGGAGACGGTGCGCCCGTACGCCTCGTCCTTCTTCGGCGGGAACATGCCGATCATCCGGATGTAACCGCCGAACGGGATCAGCTTGACGCCGTACTCGGTGTCGCCTTTCTTGCGCGACCAGATGGTGCGGCCGAAGCCGACCATGTACTGGGTGACCTTGACCCCGAACAGCTTCGCCGCCGCCAGGTGGCCCAGCTCGTGCCACGCGATGGAGAACAGCAGCCCGAAGAAGAAGATCACGATGCCAACGATGACCAGCATCTGCTACTCCGCCTTCCCTGCGGCCACCAGCTCGTTGGCCCTGGCGCGCGCCCAATCCTCGGCCGCGAAGACCTCGTCCAAGCTCGCCGGCTCGGACCGCCATTGGTCGGCCCCGGCGAGCACATCACCCACAGTCTGCACGATTCCGGTGAACCCGAGTCGGCGTTGTACGAAAGCCGACAGCGCTTCTTCGTTGGCCGCGTTGTAGATCGCGGGCAGGCAACCGCCGCCGGAACCGGCCGCGCGGGCCAGCTCGATCGCCGGGAACGCCTCGTTGTCGACCGGCTCGAAGGTCCACTCCTGCGCCTTCGAGAAGTCCAGCGCCGGGGCGGCTCCGGGCACCCGCCGCGGCCACTCCAGGCTCATCGCGATCGGGATCCGCATGTTCGGCGGGCTGGCCTGGGCGATCGTCGAACCGTCCACGAAGGTGACCATCGAGTGCACGATGGACTGCGGGTGGACGGTCACGTCGATGCGGTCGTAGCCGATGCCGAACAGCAGGTGCGCCTCGATCAGCTCCAGGCCCTTGTTCACCAGGGTCGCCGAGTTGATGGTGACCACGTTGCCCATCGACCAGGTCGGGTGCGCCAGCGCCTGCTGCACCGTGACGTCGACCAGCTCTTCGCGCTTGCGGCCGCGGAAGGGCCCGCCGGAGGCGGTCAGCACCAGCTTCTCGACCGAGTCGGGCTGGGCGCCGAGCAGGCACTGAGCCAGCGCCGAGTGCTCGGAGTCGACCGGCACGATCTGCCCGGGCTTGGCCTTGTCCAGCACCAGCGAACCGCCCGCGATCAGCGATTCCTTGTTCGCCAGCGCCAGCTGGGAGCCGGTGTCCAGCGCAGCCAGGGTGGGCTTGAGGCCACGGGAACCGTCGATGCCGTTGATGATCACGTCGGCGGGGACGGACTCGATGAGGTCGGTCACCGCGTCCGGCCCGGCCCACAGGTCGGGCAGCTGGTCGATCCGGCCCCACGACTCAGCTTCGGCTCGGATGGCGAGGTGGACGTCTTCGACTTCGCTCTCCCTGGCCACCGCGACGTTCGGGACCTGGAACTCCATCGCTTGCACGGCCAGGCCGAGCGGATCGCTGCCGCCCGCGGCCAGGCCCACGACCCGGAACCGGTCCGGGTTCTGCCGGATCACGTCCAGTGCCTGTTTGCCAATGGACCCGGTCGAGCCGAGCACCAGAACGGTGCGGGGGCCGGGAGCGTTCTGTTTCGGGGTGTCGGCGTGCATCACTGACATTGTCCCTGAAGGAGCGAGGGGGAAGTCGCTCGCGGTGCACAAATCACGATCGGGGGTCACGATCAGAGCATCGGTCGTCGCACCGGAGGAGGTCGGCCATGGGAGTCATCGGATGGATCGTTCTCGGTCTCATCGTGGGCGCGCTGGCCAAGGCGATCATGCCCGGCAAGGACGGCGGCGGGATCCTTGTCACCATGCTGCTCGGGGTGGTCGGCGCATTCGTCGGCGGGCTGCTCGGCAACTGGATCTTCGGCGTGGGCATCGACCGGTTCTGGTCGCTGAGCACCTGGATCCTGGCCATCGTGGGATCGCTGATCGTGCTGGGCGTTTACCGGGTGATCATCGGCCGCAAGGCCGTATCGCGAGGCTGATCACATCGGAGGGTGTTGCGGAAGGCGCTTCCGCAACACCCTTTTCGCTGCTCGCACCGGGACGGGCGGGCGCTGACGCATCGATGGCGTGTGCGAAGATGGGGCGTGTGGATCGCCAATCGGCGGTTCGCACTTCGAGCACCATCTTCCGGTCCGGGCGGCCGGGCGTGGCACCAGGAGGGGAACGTGGCGAGCACCGAGCTGGAGAAGAAGCCCAGCCAGGCCGTCGACCCGGCCGAAGAGCCGTCGGCCGAGTGGGGCTGGCACGGCGGGTTCCCGAAGGCGACGCAGTTCGCCGGTTGGTTCTCCGTCTTCGCGTGCCTGATCATGCTGATCGGCAACCACCAGGGCATCCTCAGCGGCGGCGACGAGTTCATGACCGAGGACTACTTCCTGGTCATCACCGCGGTGGTCCTGGTCATCGGCCTGCTGATGGATCTGCGTCGCAGGAAGACCGCCTGGCGCAGCTGACGCCAAGAGCACGAAGAACGCCGCTTCCGGAATTCCGGAGGCGGCGTTCTTCGCTTCGGGGCGGTGAACCTTCTCGCCCCCGCGGTCCGTGCTTGGTGGTGTCGTGAGTGCGCAACCGCGCCCACCCGCACTCACGACACCAAACTTCGAGGCCCCAACGCCGGTCTTGACCTTGGTTTTGGTCTTTGAAGCGGCGCCAGCCGCTTAGCCCACCCCCGCAACCGACACCGCCGCGGGTTCTCAGAGGTCGCCTGGCGAGGACAGCCCGTTCGCCGTGAACTTGGACATACATCAAGAACGGGGTCCCGCAGCCAGGCGGCCTCTGAGGTTCCGCTACCCGCACCGCTTCGCAGAACGAGCCTGGAACACTGTCTTTCAGACGATGATCCCGGTGAGAACGGTGACGTGCTCCTGGGTCAGGTCGACCATGGCGGCGTGCACGCCTTCGCGGCCTACACCGGACTCCTTGACCCCGCCGTAGGGCATTTGGTCGGCGCGGAAGCTCGGCACGTCGCCGATGATCACGCCGCCGACCTCCAGTTCCGCCGCAGCGCGGAACGCCAGCTGCATGTCGCGGGTGAACACGCCGGCCTGGAGGCCGTAGCGGGAGGCGTTGACCTTCTCGAACGCCTCGTCCACCGAGTCCACCGGCGCGAGCACCAGCAGCGGGCCGAAGACCTCCTCGCAGGAGACCTTCGCGTCCTCGGGGACTCCGCTCAGCACGGTCGGCGCGAAGGTGGCGCCCTCGCGGGTTCCGCCGGTGAGCACCTCGGCTCCCGCGTCGACGGCTTCGCCGACCCAGGTCTCGAGCCGCTTCGCGGCCTCCTCGTTGATCATCGGTCCGACCTTGGTCGCCGGGTCCTTCGGGTCGCCGGTGGCCTGCGCCTCGACCGCCTTCACCACGCGGGCGGCGAGGTCGTCGTAGACGTCGCGGTGGACGTAGACGCGCTGCACGGAGATGCAGGACTGCCCGGCCTGGTACATCGCGAAGGTCGCGATCCGGTCCGCGGCGAAGTCCAGGTCCGGCCAGCTCGGGTCGACGACCACCGCGGCGTTGCCGCCGAGCTCGAGGGTCACGTGCTTGCGCGGCGCGGAGTCGAGGATGCCCCAGCCGACCGGGCCGGAGCCGGTGAAGGAGACCACCGGCAGCCGCGGGTCGGCGACCAGCTCGGCGGCCTTGTCGTTGCTGGTGGTCAGCACCGACCAGGAACCGTCGGGCAGCTCGGTCTCGGCCAGGATCTCGCCCAGCACCAGCGCGGACAGCGGCGTCTTCGGCGCGGGCTTGAGCACGATCGGCGTGCCGACCGCCAGCGCCGGGGCAACCTTGTGCGCCACCAGGTTCAGCGGGAAGTTGAACGGCGCGATGCCGAGCACGGGCCCGCGCGGGACGCGGCGGACCAGCGCCATCCGGCCGGTGCCGCCCGGATCGGTGTCCAGCCGCTGCAGGTCGCCGGAGAACCGGCGGGCCTCCTCCGCGCCCCACCGGAAGGTGGAGACGGCGCGGGCCACCTCGCCGCGGGCCCAGCTGATCGGCTTGCCGTTCTCGGCGGTGATCAGCTGCGCGATCTCCTCGGTCCGCTCCTCGAGCCGCCGGGTCACGTGGTCCAGCGCGGCAGCGCGCACGTGCGCGGGCGTGGTGGCGAACTCGCGGCGCACCGCGTCCGCGGCGGCGACGGCGCGCTCCACGTCGGCGTCGCTGGCGTAGCACGTGGTGGCGACCACGGTGCCGTCGTAGGGGTGCCGCACCTCGAACGTCGCGTCGCTGGTGACCCGCTCCCCCGCGACCCAGTTCCCGATGACCGATGACATCGGCTACCTCCAGTCGTTTCCGAAACCTCCCCAGAAGCTACGACCCCACCCGGCCCCCCAGCACTGCCAATCCGTACACCCACCTCACCCTCACTGTCCAAACCGTCCCGGGTACCCCGCAGCGGAAGCACGAAGGGCACCTCCCGCCAACAAGCGAAAGGTGCCCTCCACTCGTTCCGTCACCCGAGGCGGCGCCAATTTCGCGCGAAATTGACCACCCCGACGCCGGACCGCAGGCGCGAGCGGAGCAAGCCCGCACCCCCGGAGATCACGTGTGGCTGTGCATCACGTGCTTGATCCGGGTGTAGTCCTCGAAGCCGTAGCAGGAGAGGTCCTTGCCGTAGCCGGAGTGCTTGAAGCCGCCGTGGGGCATTTCCGCGACCAGGATCATGTGGGTGTTCACCCAGACGCAGCCGAAGTCCAGGTCCGTCACGAAGCGCTGGGCTCGGCCGTGGTCCCGGGTCCAGACGCTGGAGGCCAGGGCGTAGTTCACGCCGTTGGCCAGGTTCAGGGCGTCCGCCTCGTCGGCGAACGTCTGGACCGTGAGCACCGGGCCGAAGATCTCCTCCTGCACGGGTTCGTCGTCCTGCCGGACCCCGGCGAGCACCGTGGGCGCGAAGAAGCAGCCCTCGTCGCCGATCCGCTCGCCACCGGTGAGCACCTGGGCGTGCTCGGGCAGGCGGTCGATGATGCCCTGGACCCGCTCCAGCTGCGCGGCGTTGTTCAGCGGCCCGAGGTCGGCATCCACATCGGACGGTGGACCGCAACGCAGAGCGCGGACCTCCTCCACCAGCAGGCGGGTGAACTCCTCAGCGACGGACTGCTCCACCAGCACTCGGGTCGCAGCCGTGCAATCCTGGCCGGCGTTGAACGTGCCCGCAGAAGCGATGCCCGCCGCTGCCGCCGCCAGGTCCGCGTCCGCGAACACCAGCGCAGGCGCCTTACCACCCAGCTCCAGGTGCACGCGCTTGACGTCCTCTGCCGCCGCCGCAGCAACCTGCCGACCCGCCCGGGTCGACCCGGTGATCGACACCATCGCAGCCGCGGAGTCTGCGACCACGGCCTGACCGGTTTCCCGGTCACCGCAGACCACGTTGAGCACGCCGGGCGGGAAGATCCCGGCTGTCACCTCGCCGAGCAGCACCGCGGACACCGGCGTGGTGTCGGCGGGCTTGAGCACCACGGTGTTGCCCGCGGCGATCGCCGGGGCGATCTTCCACACCGCCATCATCAGCGGGTAGTTCCAGGGCGCGACCTGGCCGATCACGCCGACCGGTTCCCGGCGCACGTAGGAGGTGTGCTCAGGCGCGTACTCCGCTGCGGCAGTGCCTTCCAGCACCCGCGCCGCACCGGCGAAGAACCGGATCTGGTCGATGGAGGCCTTGACCTCCTCGCTGCGGGTGGCCGCCACCGGCTTGCCGGTGTTCTCCACCTCCGCCGCGACGAACTCGTCAGCGCGCCGTTCGAGCTCGTCGGCCAGCTGCAGCAGCAGCCGCTGCCGGGTGGCGGGCGTGGTGCGGCGCCACTCCGCGAAAGCCCGCTGGGCCGCGGCATAAGCCGCTTCGACGTCCTCAGTGGACGAAAGCGGCGCGGCGCCGAAGACCTTCCCGGTGCAGGGGTCGATCAGCTCGGTGGTGCGCCCGCTGCGGGCGTCCACCGCTCGACCGTCGATGATGTTGCGGATCTGGCGCATCAACGTCCTCCGGGCAGGATGCACAGCATGTCGTACAGCACGTGAGCAGCGGCGATGCCGGTGATCTCGGCATGATCGTAGGCGGGGGCGACCTCCACCAGATCGGCGCCGACCACGTTGAGGTCGGCCAACCCTCGCACCACTTCCAGCAGCTCGCGACTGGACAATCCACCGGCCTCTGGGGTTCCGGTGGCCGGCGCGAACGCCGGGTCCAGCACGTCGATGTCGATGGACAGGTACACCGGCCGCGAGCCGAGGCGGGCGCGGATGCGCTCGATGATGGTGTCCAGCGGGGTCCGGGCGAACTCGCGGCTGTGCACCGCGGCGAAGCCCATCCGCTCGCTCTCGTCGAGGTCGAGCTTCGAGTACAGCGGGCCTCGCAGCCCGACGTGCATGGAGTGCTCGAAGTCGATCAGGCCCTCCTCCGCGGCGCGGCGGAACGGAGTCCCGTGCGTGTAAGGCGCGCCGAAGTAGGTGTCCCAGGTGTCCAGGTGGGCGTCGAAGTGCAGCACCGCGATCGGCCCGTGCCGCTCGTGCTGCACGCGCAGCAGCGGCAGCGCGATGGTGTGGTCGCCACCGATGGTCAGCAGCGTGCGGCGGGTGCCGGACAGCTCGCGCGCGCTGGACTCGATGGTGCTGATGGCCTCGTTGATGTCGAACGGGTTCACCCCGACATCGCCGGCATCGGCGACCTGCCGCACGGCGAACGGTTCGGCGTCCATCGCCGGGTTGTACGGCCGCAGCAGCCGGGAGCTCTGCCGCACGTGGTTGGGACCGAACCGGGCGCCGGGCCGGTAGCTGACGCCGGTGTCGAACGGCACGCCCCAGAGCAGCACGTCGGCGTCGGGCACGTCGACGAGCCGGGGCAACCGCGCGAACGTGGTGTCCCCGCCGTAACGCGGCACGCGCGTGGCGTCGACCGGACCGATCGGGTCGTTCATCCTCATTCCTCCACTACCTCGTGAGCTCACGCCTGCTCTGCTGCAAGGACTTCCGCGGCCGTGCGCTTGCCGGATTCGATCGCGCCGTCGATGAAGGCCCGCCAGCGACGCGCGGTGTGCCGGCGATGTCCCGGAGGTCGTCCGGTGCGGTCGGCGTCGGGAATGGTGTCCACGCCGTGCGTTTCGATGCTGACGGGCGCGGCCGATCTCGGTTCTGAGGGCATTCGTCGACCTCCTTGGCGGGGAGCTGGATCCGGTGACCGCGCGGCACCGGCACCCAGCGTGGCCCCGGTCACCGACCAGAGGTAGTCACCGATCCTCTGAAGTCCCCCACCGCCGTTGGACGATCACACAACCCCCCAAGACGATCATCCGAACCCCATCCGCTCCCGCGCCCCCAGCCGGGCGAACCCCGCAATTTCAATCAGACGTCCGATTTCCCTTGAATTTGCGCCCCGACACGCCGGGCGCACGACACACCGGTCAGGCCTGGAGCTGGTCAGGACTGGCGGAGGGCCCGGAGGGCGAGGAAGAGGTCCACTCGGTCCGCTGTGCTGGAGAGGCTTCGGCCGGTCAGCTCCTCCACCCTGTTCATGCGGTGTCGCAGGGTGTTGATGTGCACGTGGAGGCGTTGCGCCGCTTCCTGCCAGCGTCCGCCCGCGTCGAGGAACACCGCCAGGGACGGGATGAGGTCACTGCTGCGCCTCTCGTCGTGGTCGAGCACCGGCCCGAGCAGTGTCCGGGAGGTCGCTGCCAGCAGTTCCGGATCCTGCGCCGACAGCAGCAACGCCGGACTGCTGAGCTGCTCGTGCGTCATCCAGCCGCGCTCGCTGCGCGAGGACACCGCTTCAGCGGCGTGCGCCGCCTGCAGCAGGCTCACCCGCAGTTCCGAGGCGGTGCCGGGTTTGCCAACGCCGACGTGCACCACGCCGCTGTCCAGCGAATCGTGGATCCGCCGCGCCAACTCCACCGCGCTGTCCGGCACCCGCGCGAACGCGACGACCTCGCCGCCGCGCTGCGCCGCCACACCGTCGGTGCCCAGCAGATCCCCGAGCCGCAGCGCCACGGCGTCCGGGACTTCGGTGCGCACGACGACCGCGGCGAGCGGACCGTCCGGCGGCAGGCCGAGCGAGTGCAGCCGGGTGCGGATGGTGTCGATCCCCACCGCTCCACTGTGGACCCATTCGAAGAGTTCCCACGCATAGCGCAGTTCCGTCGCGCGGACCGCTCGGGTGCGCTCGATCTCCAGCGCGATGAACGGCATCGCCTGCACCACGGCCGCCTGCTGCTCGACGTCGAGCTCGTCGGTCGGCCTCGGCAGCAGCAGCTCCGCCTCCGCCAGGCCCTCGCCCACCAGCGGCAACGGGTGGTTCGGCGTCGGCACCTCGCCCGCCACCAGACCGCCCGCGACCCGCACCGCTACGGGCTCGCCGAGCTGCTTGGCCAGCGTCTTGACCACGGTTCCGACGCCGCGGTCGACCCGCAGCGCGGCCACGATCGCGTCGTGCTGCGCGAGGTGCCGGCGCAGCGGGCGCTCCCACTCCGCCCGCTTGGTGTTGACGAAGGCCTCCACGATCTGCAGGAACGCGACCTCGGCGGGCACCACGAAGCAGGTCAGACCGCGGTCGCGCGCGGCGTCCACGAACTCCTCGGGCACCTGCGTCTCCGGCGGCACCAGCCCGAACCCAACGGCCGCGACGTCGGCCGCGACGAGGTCGGCCACGAAGGCCTCCGCGGTGATCCCGGCGGTGCGCCACACGCCTGCGGTGAGCACCACTTCGCCGCCGCGCAGGAAGCGACCCGGCGCCTGGATCTCGATGGTGTGCACCCAGCGGATCGGCCGATCCACCCGGCCGCGCACCCGCACCCGCAGATCGAGTTCCGGCAGGTTCAGCAGATCTTCGACGAGCACTGCGCCGCCTCCGTCACGCCTCGGGCCGGTCAAGCACTTGCAGAGCCAGCCACAGCTCCGCGCGCACACCGGGCTGGTCGAGGCGGCGCCCCAGCGTCTCCTCGACCTTGTGCATCCGGTTGCGCAAGGTGTGCCGATGCACGCCCAACCGGTTCGCCGCCGGATCCCACTGCCCGTGGTGCGCCAACCAGGCCTGCAGCGACTTCAGGAGCACGTCCTGGTCCCGCAGCGGCGCCAGCACGGCCTCGGCGAAGGCCTGCGCATCGCCATCGGAGACCAGGTCGAGCACACCGCGCCCGGCCAAGTCCGCGAAACGCACCACGGCGTCTCCGCGCCTCGCCGCTTGCGCCGCCTGCTCGGCCTGCCGCAGGCCTTCGACGAGCCCGGCCGCGGTGCTCGGTTCCGACACGCCGACGGCGAGTCCGGGCTGATCGGTGAGCCAGTCCAGCGCGTCCTCGGCGACCAGTCCCACCACCTCGTCGCCGTGTTCGGCCAGGTAGACGGGCGCGCTCGGCTGGTCCGCGACCAGCCCGGCCAGCAGGTCGTCCTGGTCCCGAGCGCCCCGCAGCACGACCACCCGGAAGGGCTCCGGCGGGAGTTCGGCGTGCAGATCGCCGAGCACGTCCTGCACCGGTTCGCCGCGCAGCATCAATGCCAGGAAGCCCGACCGGAGCCGTCGTCGCGCCGCCCCCAACGCCTCGACCTGCTCCAAGGCGAGCGTCAGCAGCGAGGCCGCGGAGTTGATCACGTGGTGGTCAGTGGTGGCGAACGGCCCGTCCCGGCCCACGACCAGGAACCCGCGCGCCCGGCCGCCCAGCGCCTGCATGCTCACTTCCTGGTCACCGAGCGCGAAACCGGCCGCTGCCAGACCTCGTTTCGCGCGCATCTTGTCCACTTCGGACACCAGCTCGCCCAGCCGGGCCCCAGCTCCGACCGGCGCGCTGTGTAGCAGCCGACCGCCCGAGTCCAACAGCAGCACCCAAGCGTCGAGCAGCCGCGCGAGCTTGCGCACCAACGCGTTGATGCCGTTGGTGGTGCCCGCTGCCTGCGCGAGGTCGTGCTGCGCGCGGCTCGTGCGCCGAAGTATCGCGTACTCCTCGGCCGCGACGGCGTGCGAAACCGCTTTGCTGATCGCGATGAACGGAGTCGGGCGCGGCACTTCGAGCAACGGCAAGCCGGCGCGCTCAGCCGCGGCCACCAGCTCCGCCGGGATCGTCCGATGGCTCAGCCCGACACCGAAGCCCAGCCCCGCAGCGCCCACCGAAGTCAGCCGCCCGACCAGCCCGGCGCATTCCTCCTCGCGCAGTGTCAAACCGGTGGTGAGCAGCAGTTCGCCGCCCTCCAAGAACGGTGCCGGATCGGTGAGCTCGCTGGTGTGCACCCAGGCGATCGGCCGGTCCAGCGCCCGCTGCCCGGCACGGACGCTGAGGCCCAGTTCGGTGTCCGCGACCAGGTCGCGCAACGTGAACGGCACCCAGCCACCTCCCGACATTGTGTCCAATCCCAGAACCCGAGTTAACCAGATCGTCACCTGTTCGGATCGATGCCTCCCATCCGAGTCTGGTCCCAGTACGAGACCACCAGGAGGCCCCGTGACCACCACCCAGGCGCGCGTCCTGCGCACCGAGATCCCCGGACCGAACTCCCGCGAGCTGCAGCGGCGCCGCGATGCGGCGGTGGCCAGCGGCGTGTCCAGCGTGCTGCCGGTCTACATCACCGAGGCCTCCGGCGGCGTCCTGCAGGACGTCGACGGCAACTCGCTGATCGACCTCGGCTCGGGCATCGCAGTCACCAACGTGGGCAACGCCGCACCGGAGGTCGTGGAGCCGGTGCGGCGTCAGGTCGCCGAGTTCACGCACACCTGCTTCATGGTGACGCCCTACGAGAACTACCTGCAGGTCTGCGAGGAGCTCGCCGCGCTGACCCCGGGCGACCACGACAAGCGCAGCGCGCTGTTCAACTCCGGCGCCGAAGCCGTGGAGAACGCGGTCAAGATCGCCCGCCGGGCCACCGGTCGTCAGGCGATCGTGGCGTTCGACCACGCCTACCACGGCCGCACCAACCTGACCATGGCGCTGACCGCGAAGTCCGTGCCGTACAAGCACGGCTTCGGCCCGTTCGCCCCGGAGATCTACCGGGTTCCGGCGTCCTACCCGGCGCGCGACGACCGCTCCGGCGAGCAGATCGCGCAGGAGGCGATCGAGCGGATCGAGAAGCAGCTCGGCGCCGACCAGGTGGCCGCGGTGCTGATCGAGCCGATCCAGGGCGAGGGCGGATTCATCGAGCCCGCACCGGGTTTCCTGCCCGCGATCGCGCAGTGGTGCACCGACAGCGGCGTGCTGTTCATCGCCGACGAGATCCAGACCGGTTTCTGCCGCACCGGCGCGTGGTTCGCCTGCGACCACGAGAACGTGGTGCCGGACCTGATCACCACGGCCAAGGGCATCGCGGGCGGCCTGCCGCTGGCGGCGGTGACCGGTCGCGCGGACGTGATGGACGCGATGCCGCCGAGCAGCCTGGGCGGCACCTACGGCGGCAACCCGATCGCCTGCGCGGGCGCCCTCGGTGCGATCCGCGCTATGCGCGAGCAGGACCTGTCCGCCGCAGCGCGCGCCATCGGCGACCTGGCGTTCACCCGCCTGCGCATGCTCGCCAAGGACAACGAGGCGATCCTCGACGTGCGCGGCCGCGGCGCGATGATCGGCATCGAGTTCGTCAAGCCGGGCACCACCGAACCGGACCCGGAGCTGACGTCCCGCATCGCCAAGGCCTGCCACGCCCAGGGCGTCGTGATCCTCACCTGCGGCACCTACGGCAACGTGATCCGCCTGCTCCCACCCCTGGTCATCGACCACGCCCTCCTCGAAGAAGGCCTGACGATCCTCGAAGAAGCGATCAACGAACACACCAGCTGACGAACCAGGCCGCGGGCACTCCTGCCGAACAACTCGCGCCCGCGGCCTCACCTGAATGCTTTCCAACCCCGTCGCAGACAACCACGCCTGCGTGTGACACAGATTTTCCGTTCGTGACGATATTCTGCTTTCGTGTCACATCTGAGGACTTCCGGCCTTGCTGCTTCGCCTTTCGTCATTCATGCTGGCGGCATGGCACTGGCTGACGAACGCGGGGCACGCGCCGAGATCACGGCCAACGGACAAGGCCGGGTGACAATTCCTGCTTCGATCAGGCGCGCGGCAGGGATCGAGCCGGGCACACCGCTCGCGATCTACGTCGAAGACGGGCGCGTTGTCATCGAAACTCGCACACAGCTCGCAGACCGCATCCGGCGAGACGTCGCAGCGACTTGGCTCGGCAGCGGATCCGTAGTGGACGAGCTGATCGACGACCGTCGTGCAGCAGCCGCCGCAGAGGCCGACGAGTTCACCGGAGGCCGCTCTTGACCACCGTGCTGGACACGTCGGCAATCCTGGCTTGGCTCCGAAAGGAAACCGGCGCGGACAGGGTGGACGCTGTCATCAACAACGCCACGATGTCGACCGTGAACTGGTCAGAGCTCGCCCAGAAGCTCGCCCAGCATGGTGCGGACGCGGCGCGCACGTGCGACCGCCTCCGCACTTTCGGGATGACAGTCGAGCCGTTCACAGCTGATGACGCAGTGCGTGCCGGCGAGCTGTGGATGCGCACGCGGTCCGCCGGATTATCACTGGGCGATCGTGCCTGCCTGGCATTGGCCATCCGGCTCGACGCCCCGGTGGTCACCGCCGACAAGGCGTGGCAGGACGTCGACGTGCAGGTATCCGTGGAGCTGCTGCGCTGAGCTGATCCACGTCGCAGCGTTCGACTGCCGCCCGTGAGTGCTTTGGGTTGCTGTGGCGACCCAAACCGCTCACGGGCGTTGTGCAGTCGGAAGCGGAATTACTCCTCGGCTGCGAGCTGGCTGCAGGCCGCGGGCGTCGGTCGGTGCGCGCCGCCGGGGGTAGCGACGCGCACCGACCTGGTTCGGACCTCCGTCCACTTCGGACGTCGATCCGGGTCAGCGCAGCTGGTGCCGGGTGAAGAAGTCCATGATGATCGGCGTCGCGTCCAGGACGGTCGGTCCGTCGGAGTCCGGGTTCGGGTGGGTGCTCGGCCAGTAGTGGCCCAGACCTTCGATCCGGTAGTGCACGACCGCGCTGCCCCGGTCGCAGCCCCGCCAGGTGCTGACCTGCACGCCGTTGCCCCGGTCGCGGACCACGGGTTCTGCGGCGCAGTCGTTGCGATCTGCCCAAGACGCGAGCCAGTCCGGGATCGGCGGTAGGCCCTTGCTCCGGTCGCCGTCGTACGGAATCGTGCTGTCCCCGGTGCCGTGGAAGTCCAGGATCGGCGCCGCCCGCTCCGGCTCGCACTCGCCGCCCTGCGGGTAGAACGCGCCAGAAACCGGGGCGAACGCGGCGATCCGGCCGCTCATCCGGCAGGCGAGCACACCGGTGAAACCACCGCCGTTGGACTTGCCTGCCGCGTAGATGCGCTTGGGATCGACGCAGAAGTCCCGCTGCAGCTCGTTCAGCAGGTCGCTGGTGAACAGCACGTCGTTGACGGGCGCCGAGTACGGCGCGCCCTGCCAGGCGGATTCACCGTCGGTGCCGATGAGGCCCTGCGGGTACACCGCGATGGCATCGGTTCGGGAGAACTCGGAGAGCTCCTCCTGGTACTCCGAGGTGCGCTTGTGCCCGTGGAAGGACAGCACCAACCGGGTCGGGTTCGCCGGCCGGTAGTCCTGCGGGACGTGCACCAGGTAGCTGCGGGCGATCCCGCCGGAGGCGATGGTGCGCGTCTGTGACGTACCCGGCAGCACGGGCGACGGGCTACCGCATCCTTCGGATCGCACCGGGTGGTCGATCACCTTCGACGGCAGGGCCTGCGCAGGAAGCCCGCCGAGCACCGGGATCCCGACAGCGGCCAGCACGACCCCCATCCGCCTGATCCGGACAACCCCAGCTGATCTCCGGGCACTCCAAGGCATCGTCGCCTCCCGTTCCTACCGCCAACGGCAGCAGGATCATGGAGCACCGATCGGCCGGAGACAGCCTTTCGTTCATTGAGTTCGCACCATCCCCGGCGAAAACCGCCCAACCGGACCAAGCATGGGCTGGCCGGGGTTCCGTGAGCACTTTGCGGGACCCCGGCCTCAGAAGGTGCTCACGAGCCGTGCCCGGCGAGAACTCCCGCCTCCGAGGAGAAGCGGGGAGCTCTAGAACCGGCCATCGCCGACCGAACGGCATCGAGGCCAGCGGCGTGGCTCGCACCGCCGAGCGATGGGAGCCTGGATCACTCCTCGGCTGCGAGTTGGCCGCAGGCTGCGGCGATCTCCTGGCCTCGGGTGTCTCGGACCGTGCAGGAGACTCCTGCGTCCCGGACTCGGCGGACGAACTCGCGCTCCACCGGCTTCGGGCTGGCGTCCCACTTGCTGCCCGGGGTCGGGTTCAGCGGGATCAGGTTGACGTGCGCGAACTGGCCGAGGTGCTTGCGCAGGAGCTTGCCCAGCAGGTCGGCTCGCCACGGGTGGTCGTTGACGTCGCGGATCAGCGCGTACTCGATCGACACCCGGCGCCCGGTGTGGTCGGCGTAGCCGCGGGCGGCTTCCAGGACCTCGGCGACGTTCCAGCGGTTGTTCACCGGCACCAGGGTGTCGCGCAGCTCGTCGTCCGGCGTGTGCAGCGACACAGCCAGCGTCACGTGCAGGTTCTCGGCGGTCATCTTCTTGATCGCCGGGACCAGGCCCACCGTCGACACGGTCACCGAGCGCTGCGAGAGCCCCAGGCCCTCCGGCGACGGGTCGCAGATGCGGTGCACCGCGTTGATCACCCGGCGGTAGTTCGCCAGCGGCTCGCCCATGCCCATGAACACGACGTTGGACAACCGCCCAGGCCCGCCGGGGACCTCGCCGTCGCGCATCGCGGCAGCCGCCGAGCGCACCTGGTCGACGATCTCCGCGGTCGACAGGTTGCGCTGCAGGCCGCCCTGGCCGGTGGCGCAGAACGGGCAGGCCATGCCGCATCCGGCCTGGCTGGAGATGCAGACGGTCGCGCGGTCCGGGTAGCGCATCAGCACGCTCTCCAGCAGCGTGCCGTCGTGCGCGCGCCAGAGCGACTTGCGGGTCGTGCCGTCGTCGGTGACGAGGTTGCGGACCTCGGTGAGCAGCGTCGGCAGCAGCTTCTCGCCGAGCTTGACGCGGCTGGCCGCCGGGATGTCGGTCATCGACTCGACATCGGCGTTGAGGCGGCCGAAGTAGTGGTGCGCGAGCTGCTTGGCGCGGAACGGCTTCTCCCCGAGCTCGACGACGGCGGCCTTCCGTTCGTCGGCGGAGAGGTCAGCGAGGTGTCGCGGGGGCATACCGCGGCGCGGGGCGTCGAAGACGAGAGGCAGGGAAGTCGCAGACATAGCGCTCCACATCTTCCCATGACCGGAGTCGACCTTGGTGGCGGCCATCGGTCGCGGTACAGTTTTCGCCGTGACGAAACCCGGGTCTTCAGGCGTCCGAAATACGACTCTCGTCATGGCGGCGCTCCTGCTGGTCACCACCGCCTGCGGGACCGGGTCCAGCCAGCCCAAGGACGGACGCAAGCACGTGGTCACCACGTTCACCGTGATCGCCGACATGGCCCGCAACGTCGCCGGGGACGCGATCGTGGTCGAGTCGATCACCAAGCCGGGCACCGAGATCCACGAGTACGAGCCCACCCCCAGCGACATGCTCAAGGCGGCCAAGGCCGACCTGGTCCTGGACAACGGGCTCGGCCTGGAGCGCTGGTTCGACAAGTTCGTGCAGCGCAGCGAAGCCGAGCACGTGACGCTGACGACGAACATCGCCCCGATCCCCATCCAGGGCGGCGAGTACCAGGGCAAGGCCAACCCGCACGCCTGGATGTCGCCGCGCACCGCGATGACCTACGTCGCCAACATCCGCGACGCCTTCATCCGCATCGACCCGGCCCACGCCGAAATCTTCCGCGCCAACGCGGACGCCTACCAGCAGCGCCTGGCCGAGATCGATGAGTACCTGCACGACGAGCTGGCCGCGCTGCCCGCCGAGCACCGCGCGCTGGTCACCTGCGAGGGCGCGTTCTCCTACCTGGCCCGCGATGCTGGTCTGCACGAGACGTACCTGTGGCCGGTCAACAGCGATGCCGAGGGCACACCGCAGCAGATCAAGGCCACCACCGAGTTCGTCCAGGAGAACGGAGTTCCCACCGTGTTCTGCGAATCCACCGTCAGCGACAAGGCCCAGCAGCAGGTCGCGCGGGAGACCGGCGCACGCCTGGGCGACAAGCTCTACGTCGACTCGTTGTCCGGCCCGGACGGCCCGGTGCCGACGTACCTGGACCTGCTGCGCCACGACGCCGAAGCGATCGTCACCGGTCTGCGGGGTACCCGATGAGCCTGGCGATCAGCGCGCACCACGTCACCGTCCACTACGGCGAGACGCTGGCGCTCGACGACGTGTCGGTGGACGTCGAACCGGGCCGGATCTGCGGTCTGCTGGGCATGAACGGCTCGGGCAAGTCGACGCTGTTCAAGTCGCTGATGGGTCTGGTTCGCCCGGATTCCGGGGACATCCGGCTGCTCGGCCGGGACCAGCGCCAGGCTCGGCGGGACGGCGTGATCGCGTACGTTCCGCAGTCCGAAGCCGTCGACTGGACGTTCCCGGTGACCGTGGCGGACGTGGTCATGATGGGCCGCTACGGACACCTCGGCCTCACCCGTCGTCCCAGGCGAGCCGACAAGGCCGCGGTGCACGCGGCGTTGGAGCGGGTGGGGCTCACCGAGCTGGCCGGCAATCCGATCGGCGCGCTCTCCGGCGGGCAGCGCAAGCGCGCGTTCGTCGCGCGCGGCATCGCGCAGGAGGCGCAGCTGCTGTTCCTCGATGAGCCGTTCGCCGGGGTGGACAAGAAGTCCGAGGCGATGATCACCGAGCTGCTGCAGGCGCTGCGCGACGAAGGCCGCACGGTGGTGATCTCTACCCACGACCTGGCCAGCGTCCCGTCGCTGTGCGAGGAAGCGGTGCTGCTCCAGCAGCGGGTGATCGCGCACGGACCGGTCGACGAAGTGCTGTCCCCGGAAACCCTTGCCCGCACCTTCGGCGTGGAAACCGCCGCCGAGCGCTCATGACCGCGCAAGTTCCATTGAAATCGCACTGCACCGAGGCCCGGGAGACCAGGTGAACGTCATCTTCGAGTGGCTCGTCGAACCCCTGCAGTTCGGCTTCATGCAGCGAGCGCTGCTGGTCAGCCTGGTCGCCGGGCTCGTCTGCGCCGTGCTGTCCTGCTGGATCACGCTGATCGGCTGGTCGCTGCTCGGCGACGCGGTCTCGCACGCCGTGCTGCCCGGCGTAGTGCTCGCCTACGTTTTCGCGCTGCCCTTCTCACTCGGCGCGTTCCTGTTCGGCACCCTCGCCGTCGGGTTGATCGCCGGTGTCCGCAGCACCACCAAACTGAAGGGCGACGCCGCGATCGGCGTGGTGTTCACCGGCCTGTTCGCGCTGGGGTTGGTGCTGGTCTCGCGGATCCCGAGCCAGGTGGACCTCAACCACATCCTGTTCGGCAACGTCCTCGGCGTCACCGACTTCGACATCCTGCAGGTGCTGGTGATCGCCGCGATCGTGCTGGCAGTCGCGCTGATCAAGCGCCGCGATCTCACGCTCTACGCCTTCGACCCCACCCACGCGCACGCGATCGGCCTGAACCCGCGGCGGATCGGCGCGCTGCTGCTGACGATGCTGGCGCTGACTGTGGTCGTGGCACTGCAGGCCGTCGGCGTCATCCTCGTCACCGCGATGCTCATCACGCCCGGTGCCACGGCATTCCTGCTGACCAAGCGCTTCCCGCAGATGCTCTCGGTCGCGGCCGCGCTCTCGGTGTTCAGCAGCGTCCTGGGCACCTACCTGAGCTTCCACTTGGACACCTCGACCGGCGGCATGATCGTGGTGTGCCAGGCAGTGGTGTTCGCGCTGGTCTACCTCGGTGCACCGGAACAAGGCTTGATCGCGCGGGCCGTGCGCCGTCGCGGGCTGGCCGCTACCCGCGTGACCACCGGACTCGCGGGTAGCGCTAGCCAACCACCGTCATAAACGCACCCCAGGCGCCCGTATCGTGAAAGTATGACGAGTATGGCCGAGCGTCCGTCGCCGTCCGTCGAGGACTACCTCCGGGCAATATACGGGCTCAGCGAGCGGGGCGTGCCCGTCACCAACGCAACCCTGACGCAGCGCCTCGGGCTCAGCCCGTCCTCGGTGTCCGGGATGATCAACAAGCTCGACCAGCTCGGCCTGGTCACCCACGTCCGCTACCGCAGCGTCGAGCTGACCCCGGAAGGCCGACGCCTGGCCCACGACGTGCTGCGCCGCCACCGGCTGATCGAGCTGTTCCTGGTCGAGGAGCTGAACTACAGCTGGGACGCGGTGCACCGGGAGGCCGACGCCCTGGAGCACGCGGTGTCCGACGAGCTCGTCGCGCACATCGCGGCCAAGCTCGGCAACCCCACCCACGACCCGCACGGCGACCCGATCCCGACCGCGGACGGCCGGATGGAAGAACCGGCGACGAAGCTGCTGGACCAGGTCGAGCCCGGCTCGATCGGCACCATCGCGCGGGTCTGGGACACCGATTCGGAGCTGCTGCGCTACCTCACCGAACACGGCATGACGCTCGGCTCGCGCATCGAGGTCGTGGAGCGCAAACCGTTCGGCGGGCCGCTGGTGGTGCGCGTCGGCGAACCCCCGAACGACGAAACGCACTTCGTGGGCAACGAGATCGCCGCAGCCCTATCGATCAGCGTGCACCGGTGAGCCGTCGGTGAACCGCGCACCCATCGTGCGGGCAGTCACCACGCAAGTGCGCTCCGGCTGCTCGGCCGGCTCCTCGCCGTAGATCTGCTCGGTCACCAACCGGCCGTGCAGCTCGTCGGTCCGGTGCGCGCCCAGCACGGCCAGCAGCAGGTCGAACCGGCTGTCGGTCAGCGCCACCGCGACGTAGCAGAACCCGGCCAAACCGATGAACACCAGGCCGGACACCCACAGCACCGGCGCGTCCTGCACCAGGAACATCACCGCGACGGCCAGCATCAGAGCGGATCCGAAAGCCACCCCGCGGGCGATGGACACCTGCTTCAGCATCGAGCGGAACGCGGGATGCTGCTCGCACAGCTGCCGCAGGATTCGGCTGCGCTCCCGACGGTCCAGCTCCGCGAGCCGGCTCAAGCCCGCGGTGACCGGCTTCGCCGCGCGGTTGGCCATGGCTGCTCCTGTACCCCCGAGTGCTTGCACGATCGGGCACCCGACACGCTGATCCGCACGCTGAGTGACCACTCCTAGTCGATCACGTGGACGGTTCCGGATCAAGGCGTCATTCGGGGGCGTTCGATTTCGCTAGAGGCACCGAAAAGTAACGCCACCGGGTGACAGGGCTCCTCTTGATCGGTCGCAGGTGTTTTCCCGACCGGAACGCCGGTCACCCTCCGAGGTAGCCGGGGTCGATGTGGAACCCCGCGGAGCGCCAGAGGAGGAGCGATGGCCATCGCAATGGGCGCGCCCGCCTGGGTGGACCTGGCCACCCGCGAGGTGTCCGAGGTCCGGGACTTCTACACCGGTCTGTTCGGCTGGCGCTGGATCCAGCGGCCGAACTACAACATCGCGCTGAAGGAGCACAAGCCGGTCGCCGGCGTGCTGCCGCCCGAGGCCGAGGCACCGACCGCCTGGACGCTGTACCTGGAATGCGGATCGGCCCGCCGCGCGGTGGAGCGCGTCCGCGCTCTGGGCGGGAAAGTACTGGTCCCGCCCACGGAAACGCCTGCGAACGAGATGTTCCTGGTCGCCGAGGACCCCACCGGCGCGGTGGTCGGCTTCTGGGAAGCGCCGCCCAACGGCACGTTCGGCCGGGACCACGCAGGGATGCTCTGCTGGGCCGAGCTGCACACCCGCGACGGCTCCGCGGCCGACCCGTTCTACGCGGACCTGCTGGGCTACCGCCAGGAGCAGATCGGCGAGCCGGGCGACGGATTCGACTACACCGTCTGGTACGTCGACGACCAGCCGACCGTGGGCCGCTACGAGACCAGCCTCTCGCTGCCCGAGGACGTGCCCGCGCACTGGCAGCTGTACTTCCAGGTCAACCCGGACCACGACACCGATGAAGCGACCGCGAAGGCGGTGGAGCTCGGAGGCAAGGTACTGCGCGAACCGTCGGACTCCCCGTACGGCCGCCTCGCCCTGCTCCAGGACGTCGTGGGCGCGACCTTCTTCGTCATCGACACCGCCCAACGCACCGGCGAGTGATCCGCAGGGGGTTTCAGTTCAAGGGTGGGCACCCGCAGTGCAGGCAGGCGCTGAGGTTCCGCTGCCCGCACCGCCACGCAAAACGAGGTTGGAAACAGGTTCTTGGGCAAAACTGACGCTCAGCACGGGACTCAGGGCGTCAGGAGGGTGGTCGGCTTTCGGCGGGTACGGACGCGGTAGCCGACCGGGACCGTGCAGCCGACGGTTTCGCGGGCCGCGCGGGCGGCGACCTTCGCGGAGAACTCGATGCCCAGGACCGCTTCGAGGGACTCGCGGTCGTCGAAGCGCCACACGGTGTCCACCGGGGTGCTCTCGAAGTCGTGGAGCTGGAAGAACGACTCGATCGCGGCCGGATCGACCTGCGGCGCGTCAGCCCGCATCCAGTCGCCGTAAGGCGAGCTCGCCGCGTCCAGGTCGACGATCGCGATCACGCCGCCCGGACGCAGCACCCGCTCCGCCTCGGCCAGGCCCGGCTCGCAGCCAGGGCCGAAGAAGTACGCCGTCCGGGCGTGCACCAGGTCCGCGCTGGCATCGGCCAACGGCAACTGCTGAGCAGGCGCCTGCCGCACGTCCACACCAGGGGTTCCGGCCACCCGGCGACGCGCCTGCTCGGCCAGCGGCGGATGCGGCTCAACACCGATCACGGTGCGCGCCTCGGCGGCGAACAGCGGCAGGTGGAAGCCGTCGCCGCAACCGATGTCGACCACGTCCCGATCCGCCCAGTCGCAACGCTCCCGCAGCGCGCTCCACAACGCGCCGGTGGCGTCCTGCGCCCGGTTCTCGATCTCGAACAGCTCCGGCCAGTGCCAGATGTTCGGGCTCGGCGTCACCTGCGGCCGAGCCGGTTTCCGCCAGCCGAGCATCAGGACGGGATGAACCAGAAGAGGATCATCCAGGCGGCTGCTGCGGACGGGAGGAGCGAGTCCATTCGGTCCATCAGGCCGCCGTGGCCGGGCAGCAGGTTGCCCATGTCCTTGATGCCGAGGTCTCGCTTGATCAGCGACTCCATCAGGTCGCCCAGCGTCGCGGTGCACACCAGGGCCGCGCCGAACAGCACGCCCATCCACCACTCGCCGCCCAGCATCAGGGTCACCGACAGCGCACCGGCCACCACACCGACCAGCATCGATCCGGCGAAGCCCTCCCAGGACTTCTTCGGGCTGATGTTCGGCGCCATCGGGTGCTTGCCGAACAGGACGCCGAACGCGTAACCACCTGTGTCGGAAGCGACGACACCGATCATGAAGCACAGCGCGCGGAACGCACCGTCCTCCGGCGGCACGAGCATCGCGGCGAACGCGGCGAACAGCGGGACGTACGCAGCGGTGAACACCGATGACGTCACGTCCCGCACGTAGCCGTCGACACCGTGCCGGAACCGCCAAGCCAGGCAGGCCAGCACGGTGATCGCGAACGCGACCAGCGCGCCGCGCAGCCCGAACGGCCAGGACAGCCACACCATGGCTTGCCCGCCCACCAGCACGGGGACGAGCGAAACCCGGATGTCAGCGCCGCGTTTGAACGCGTTGGCCAGCTCCACGCTGGAAACCGCCACCGCAGCGGCGACGATGCCGATGAACACGAAGCGCACCATCAGCAACGAGAGTATGATCGCGGCGCCGAGCACTACCCCGACGCCGATGGCGGCACGGAGATCGCGTCCGGCCCGGGAAGGGCGCGAAGGCGGGTCCGGGGTGTCAGCGGACATTCCGGACTCACCTTCGCATTGGCCGGCCGTCACCACTCAGACCTCGAGCAGTTCCGCTTCCTTGTGCTTCACAAGGTCGTCGATCTGGGCGGTGTAACGGTGGGTGAGGTTGTCGAGCTCCTTCTCACCCCGGGTGCCCTCGTCCTCGCCGGCCTCGCCGTCCTTGACGATCCGGTCGATCTCTTCCTTCACCTTGCGGCGAACTCCGCGGACGCTGACCTTGCCATCCTCGCCCTTGGTCTTGGCGAGCTTGACCATCTCCTTGCGGCGCTCCTCGGTCATCTGCGGGATCGCCACCCGGATGATCTGACCGTCGTTCGACGGGTTCACACCCAGGTCGGAGTCGCGGATGGCCTTCTCCATCGCCGACAGTTGGCTGGCGTCGTAGGGCTTGATGACCACCAGCCGCGCTTCCGGCACGGAAACGCTGGCCAGCTGGTTCAACGGCGTCGGCGAACCGTAGTACTCGACGACGATGCCGGAGAACATCGCGGGGTTCGCGCGTCCGGTGCGAACGGTGGCCAGTTCGTCCTTGGCCCGCTCCACCGCCTTTTGCATCTTCTCCTCGCCTTCGAGAAGAGCTTCGTCGATCACGGCTGCTCCTTAAGTCTGTGCCGACCGGTGGACATTGCAAGTGTGGCGCGCGGTGCGCCGCCGTCCCACGGCGGGCCCGCGACCAGATCAGGATCCAGCACCGTCAGGACGACGCGGCGGCCGGGGTGCTGACCAGCGTGCCGATCTTCTCCCCGCCGACCGCGCGGGCGATGTTGCCCTCTTCCAGCAGGTTGAAAACCAGCATCGGCATGAGGTTGTCCATGCAGAGGCTGAACGCGGTCGCGTCGGCAACCTTCAGGCCGCGCTCCAGCACCTCGCGGTGCGTGATGCTGTCGAACAGCTTCGCGTTCGGGTCCGTCTTCGGGTCCGCGGTGTAGACGCCGTCGACGGCCTTGGCCATCAGCACGACCTCGCAGCCGATCTCCAGCGCGCGCTGCGCCGCGGTGGTGTCGGTGGAGAAGTAGGGCATCCCGGTGCCCGCACCGAAGATCACCACGCGGCCCTTCTCCATGTGCCGCATGGCGCGACGCGGGATGTAGGGCTCGGCCACCTGTCCCATGTCGATCGCGGTCATCACGCGGGTGTCGATGCCGTGCTCGCGCTCAAGGAAGTCCTGCAGCGCCAGGCAGTTCATCACGGTGCCCAGCATGGCCATGTAGTCGCCGCGAGCCCGCTCCATACCGCGTTGCTGCAGCTCAGCGCCGCGGAAGAAGTTGCCGCCGCCGATCACGATGGCCACCTCGACACCATCGGCGACGATCTCGGCGATCTGCCGGGCCACTGTGCCGACCACGTCCGGGTCGATCCCGACGCTGCCCCCGCCGAACATCTCACCGCCCAGTTTGAGCAGCACTCGTCCATAACCGCGCTGCGTTGGGCCCTCGTCGGTCACTGATTCCTCCTGCGAGGTTCTTAGCGGTCTGTGATCAATTCGCGTTGGTGGCACCTGGCGGAACCTCATTCGCCTTCTCGGCCGGGACGCGCCCGCCGGGGCCTTCCTCGAGAAGACGCATGAGAACCCGCAGGTGGCGAGCCACCTGACGTCCAGTGCAGTCGAGCATGCCGAGCTTCTCAACCGCGCGTCGGCGCGGGGCGCTCTCTTGCGAAAGCGCCCCGCCTTCACGAAGGCGGGGCGCCGAAGCCGCGTCTGGCGGCTGCCGAGTCCACCTGCTCACCAGATCAGGTGAGCAGGTGGCACACCACTGGGTGCGGTCCCGACAGGCCGCCCGCAGCAGCAGGTCAGGCCTGGCCGACCTCGAACCGGGCGAAGCCGGTGACCGTCACGCCGGCCTCGTCCAGCAGCGCCTTGACGCTCTTCTTGTTGTCCTGCACGGACGGCTGGTCCAGCAGGACGTTCTCCTTGAAGAAGCCGTTCAGGCGACCCTCGACGATCTTCGGCAGCGCCTTCTCCGGCTTGCCCTCCGCCTTCGCGGTCTCCTCGGCGATGCGACGCTCGTTGGCGATCAGGTCCTCCGGGACGTCGTCGCGGCTCAGGTACTTCGGCTTGAGCGCGGCGACCTGCATCGCGGCGGCGCGAGCGGCGGCGGCGTCCTCACCGGTGTACTCGACCAGCACGCCGACGGCCGGCGGCAGGTCCGAGGAGCGGCGGTGCAGGTAGGTGGCCACGGCGCCGTCGAACTTGGTGACCCGGCGCAGCTCCAGCTTCTCGCCGATCTTGGCGGACAGCTCCTGAATGACCTCGGAGACGGTCTTGCCGTCGAGGTCCGCGGCCAGCGCGCTCTCCAGGTCACCGGCACCGGCGGCCCGGACCGCACCCGCGATCTTGTTGGCGAGCTGGATGAACTCGTCGTTCTTGGCGACGAAGTCCGTCTCGCTGTTCAGCTCGATCAGCACACCGCCGTCAGCGGCGACCAGGCCCTCGGCGGTGGCGCGCTCGGCGCGCTTGCCGACGTCCTTGGCACCCTTGATGCGGAGGCTCTCGACGGCCTTGTCGAAGTCGCCGTCGTTCTGGTCGAGCGCCTTCTTGCAATCCATCATGCCGGCGCCGGTCAGCTCGCGAAGACGCTTGACGTCGGCCGCACTGAAGTTCGCCATCGTGCGTTATCCGTCCCTCTTGTTACGCAGCTTCGAAGGTCTTGCAGGCGGGCAGCGGCCCCGTGGCGTTCGATCCGCTCAGCGGTGACGCGTGCCCGGCTAGGGCAATCACACCCGCGAGTGTGACTGGCAAACAGCCTGATCGCGCCCCGCGCCCGAAGCCGGACGCGGGGCGCGGTGAATCAGGACTGCGCGGGCTGCTCGCCACCCTCGGCGGCCTGGCCGGAACCGGCCAGCAGCTCCTTCTCCCACTCGGCCAGCGGCTCGCCGCCGGCCGGCTTCTCCTCGCCCTCCGGGGCGCCGTTGGTGCGGCCGCTGCGGGCCATCAGGCCGTGGGCAACACCGTCGGCGACCACTCGGGTCAGCAGGGCGGCGGAGCGGATCGCGTCGTCGTTGCCCGGGATCGGGTAGTCGACCTCGTCCGGGTCGCAGTTGGTGTCGAGGATCGCGACGACCGGGATGCCCAGCTTGCGAGCCTCGCCAACGGCGATGTGCTCCTTCTTGGTGTCCACGATCCACACGGCGCTGGGCACCTTGCTCATGTCGCGGATACCGCCGAGGGTCTTCTCGAGCTTGTCCTTCTCGCGGGTCAGCATCAAGATTTCCTTCTTGGTGCGACCCTCGAAGCCCCCGGTCTGCTCCATGGTCTCAAGCTCCTTGAGACGCTGCAGACGCTTGTGGACGGTCTGGAAGTTGGTGAGCATGCCACCCAGCCAGCGCTGGTTCACGAACGGCATGCCGACCCGCTGGGCCTGCTCGGCGATCGCTTCCTGCGCCTGCTTCTTGGTGCCGACGAACAGGATCGTCCCGCCGTGCGCGACCGTCTGCTTGACGAAGTCGAACGCTCCGTCGATGTAGGTCAGCGTCTGCTGCAGGTCGATGATGTAGATGCCGTTGCGCTCGGTGAAGATGTAGCGCTTCATCTTCGGGTTCCAGCGACGGGTCTGGTGCCCGAAGTGCACGCCGCTGTCGAGCAGCTGCTTCATGGTGACGACGGCCATGGCCAGATTCGCACCTCATGAGTCGGGCGCGCCGGTTGGCGCGCGATTCGGTTGCTGCGACGAGTCGGGTGACCCGCCGCCCTGGCACCCGCCCCCGGCCACCCCACCCGGCTCACGAGGAGCGCGGGACCGCGGGGCGCCGGTACCCTGCCGGGGCAGCAGCCTCCGAGGTGTTGAACTCGGTACTGAGCCACCTGGTGGCCGACCAGAAGGTCCGGCTACCTGCGCAGGCGTGGCGTGCGGGCACGCGAAGTCGGTCCGTGCGGACACGAAACCGCGCTAATAGTGTACTCGACGCGGCGGCTGACCCGATCGTGGAGTGCGAGTTGTCCACACCAGCCCGGCTTGTCCACAGATTTCCACTTCCCCCTGTCGCCGACTCCGGCGCGCGGCCACTGTGGGGGAATGCGCCAGTTGATCACGTCAGTCCTGCTCTGCACCGGTATCGCCACCGCCGCGATCGGCCTGTCCACGACACCCGAACCAGCCGCTTTGTCCGCCCCGACACCGGCCACGAGAACCACCGAGGGCCAGTTCGGCTGGCCACTGGCCCCGCCACCTGCCGTCGCCCGCCCGTTCGAAGCCCCGAAGCACGCCTACGGCCCAGGTCACCGCGGAGTGGACCTGGTCGGCGAGGTCGACCAACAGGTCCTGGCGGCGGGCGACGGCCTGGTCGTCTTCGCCGGCCAGGTGGCCGGCCGAAACCTGGTGTCGATCGAACACGAAACCGGCCTGCGCACCACTTATGAACCGGTCCGCCCAACGGTGACGGTCGGCGACCAGGTCACCAAGGGCCAACCGATCGGCAACCTGGAACCAGACCATCCCGAGTGCACGGCACAACCCCCGAAAACCTGCCTGCACTGGGGAGTCCGCCAACGCCTGACGTACCTGAACCCGCTCCGCCTCCTGGGCATGGGCCACGTCCGACTACTCCCCTGGGACTGACCACCAGAGGTGGCGGTTCCCCGAGAACCGCCACCTCCCAGCCCCACGAGCAGAACGTCGAAGAAGAACAGAACGAACGGGGCATGCACGAAGTGGGGCACCCGGAGTTCAGGCGAGCTCTGAGGTTCCGCTACTCGCACCGCCGCGCAGCCCCGCCGCAGGAAGATCTCAAGCTTCGGTCAACTTGGTGCGGAGGCGTAGCACTGCCCTCGTGTGGAGTTGGCAGACGCGGGACTCCGTCACTCCCAGGACCTTGCCGATCTCGGCGAGGGTGAGGTTTTCGAAGTAGTAGAGCGTGACCACCACTCGGTCGCGTTCGCTCAGGCGTTCCACCGCTTCGGCGAGCTGGCGTCGGCTGTCGCGGTCGACCAGGGCCGCCACCGGGTCTTCGGCCCGGTCGTCGGGCAGCGTTTCGGCCAGCGAGGCCTGCATCGGTCCGGCGCCGATCAGGTCGTCGAGCGCGACCACGCTGGTCATCTGCAGCTGGGCGAACAGTTCGCGGAGCTCGTCGGAGGACAGCTCCAGCTCGGAAGCCAGCTCGGCGTCGGTGGCCGTGCGCTGCAGCTTCGCTTCCAGGCGCTCCAGCGCTCGCTCGACGTCCCTGGCCCGGCTGCGCACCGATCGGGGCACCCAGTCCTGAGCGCGCAGGTCGTCCAGGATCGCGCCGCGGATGCGCTGCATCGCGTAGGTCTCGAACTTCAGGCCGCGTTCGGGCTCGAACTTCTCGATCGCGTCGACCAGGCCGAAGATGCCGGACTGGATCAGGTCGGAGATCTCGACGTGCGAGGGCAACCCGGTGCCCACCCGGCCCGCCACGTACTTGACCAGCGGCGCGTAGTGCAGCACCAAGCGATCGCGCAGCTCCTGGTCGCGTCGTTCGCCGAACGACTGCCAGAGCGCGACGATGCCCGCTTCGACTTCGTCGCCGCTGCGCTGGTCCCGGTCCGCGGCGGCCGCGGCTTCGGCTGCCAGGGCCAGCCCGCGGCGTCGCACGCACTCGTGGGAGTGACCGTTCGTCGAGCTGTCTTGCTCACGGGCGGTCACCGGCGCCGAGTTCGGTCTCGCGGCCACCGTGTCGGCGCCGCCCCCAGCATGGTCAGGAACGGGGGTGGGTTCGGTCATGAATCGCCTTCAGCCGTTCAACGGTCACGTGGGTGTAAAGCTGGGTCGTTGCGAGCGTAGCGTGACCAAGCAACTCCTGAACGCTACGGAGGTCTGCACCGCCTTCCAGCAAATGGGTCGCCGCTGAATGCCGCATGCCGTGCGGTCCGACGTCCGGTGCACCGGAAACGGTCCCGACCGCGTCGTGCACTGCTCTCCGCGCCGTGCGCGGGTCGAGCCGTCCACCTCGGACACCCAGGAACAGCGCAGCACCGGAGGCGGCCTGGACCAGCTTCGGCCGTCCAGCGGTGATCCAGCGGTCAAGCGCATCATCTGCAGGTAGGCCGAACGGCACAACGCGTTCCTTGTCACCTTTGCCGATCACCCGGATCACCCGGCGTTCGCGGTCGACGTCGTCGACGTCCAGTCCGCACAACTCAGCGACGCGAACCCCTGTGGCGTACAGAAGTTCGAGCACCGCGTGATCACGCAGCGCGACCGGATCGCCCTGGTCGGCTCCGGCCGCGGAGGCCTGCATCGCCGCACCCGCCTGGTCGACGCGCAGCACTGCGGGCAACTTCCGCGGTTTGGCCGGCACCGCGAGCCGCGGACCCGGATCGCTCGGCAGCAGCTCGGCGCGCAGCGCCCACGCCGTGAAGGTGCGGGCGGCAGCCGTGCGCCGAGCCATCGTCGAGCGGCTCGCACCCTGCGCATGCTGCGCCGACAACCACTCGCGGAGCACGGAAATGTCCAGCTCCACGAGGGTTTCCCGGCCCGCGGCCCCGGACAGGTGATCGAGCAGCGAAACGACGTCGCCGACGTAGCCCCGGACGGTGTGCACCGACAGCCCGCGTTCGGCGGCGAGGTGCCGCTCGAACCCGTCGACCGCAGCACCGAGCGGCTCGGGCAGTTTCGCCCGAACCGCGCGGAAATCGGGTCTTCGCGGTTCGGTGGAACGGGCACGGGACATGCCTCTGACGCTGGCCCTTGCACCGCCACCGGTCAAGCATCGCCACGCCGAATCATGATCACTCGACCGCGATCAGCTGGTCAGCCGCTGGTGTCGAAAATGTGACCTCATCGTGCGATCGACCACCCCCGATCCGAGCGAACCGCGAACCCGGACAGCTCCAGTTCTGGGAGCAGCGCCCGCACTTCGCCCAGCGGCAGGCCGCAGTCCCGCGCGAGTTCGTCCGCGCTGGCCCCTGCCATGCCGCGCAACGAATCGTGCAGGCGCTGGGCATGCGGTTTCAGACAGTCGGTCCGGCGGTGCGCTCCTACGGCTTCGACCGGCCCCGGCGAACCGATGGGGCTGACCGCCTCGACGACCTCCTCGATGCTGGTGACCAGCACTGCTTGCCCGGAGCGCACCATCCCGTGGCACCCAACCGAGTTCTTCGAGGTGATCGGCCCGGGCACGGCCAGCACGGGGCGTCCCAGCGAATCGGCGGTGTTCGCGGTGTTGCCCGCACCGCTGCGCACCCCGGCCTCCACCACAACCGCAGCTCGACCGGAAGCCGCGATCAGCCGGTTCCGCACAAGAAAGCGGTGCTTTCGCGGCGAAGTACCTGGCGGGTACTCGCTGACCACCGCACCTTGCTCGGCCACCGCGCGCAGCAAACGGCCGTGCCCCGCCGGGTAGTCGACGTCGACTCCGCAGGCCAGGAACGCCACCGTCCGGCCACCAGCGGCGAGAGCACCCCGGTGCGCCGCACCATCGATGCCGTACGCAGCGCCGGAAACCACCGTGAACCCGGCTTTCGCGAGTCCGTGGCCGAACTCGGCGGACACGTGCTCGCCGTAGCCGGAGGCCGCTCGAGCGCCGACAACGGCGACCGCCTGGTCCAGTGCCGTCGCCAGGTCCGCTCGGCCGCGCACCCACAGCGCGATCGGTTCGGCCACGTCCGGGAGCCCGACTTCGCGCGCTCCGGCCAGGTCCTCGAAGGCGCTGTGCGGCCACTCGTCGTCTTCAGGCACCACGAGCCGGACACCGGCTACCTCGGTCGCTTCGAGCAGCTGCTCGGCGGACACGTCCTCATGCCTGGCCTCGACCTCGGCCATCACGTCCGGCGGCGCCTTCCCCCGCTGGATCGCCTCGACCACCCGGTGCGGGCCGTGCCTGGCGACGAAACCGGCCAGCGCCGGCGCCGGTGGTTCGGCGACCGCGGCCAGGAATGCCCTCGCCAGCAGCACTTCCCGCTTGGTCTTCGCACCCAACTTCGCCCAGTCCCCCATCAAGCCGCCCTCCTGTCCCGGAACTCCAACGCCGCCGCCACGTGCTCGGCGTCGGGTCTCTCCTTGCCGTCGAGGTCGGCCAACGTCCACGCGACTCGCAGGCACCGGTCCGCGCCGCGGGCGGTGATCGCGCCGACCTCCAATCCGCGATTGAGCAACCCGGTGACCTCGCCGGGCAGCGCGAACTCGCGCCGCAGCACCGGTCCCGGGACTTCGGTGTTGGTCTGCCAGCCGTGCTCGGACCACCGCTCCCGCGCGGCGGCTCGCGCCTGCGCCACCCGTTCCCGCACCACCGCGGTGCTCTCCGGTTCGGCACCACTGTGGACGGTCATCGCGGTGATCGGGCGCATCCGCACCCGCAGGTCCACCCGGTCCAGCAGCGGCCCCGACAGCTTGCCGAGGTAGCGCCGTCGAACCTGCGGTGGGCACTGGCAATCCAGATCGCGAGCAGGCGCACACGGACATGGATTCGTGGCCAGGACCAGCTGAAACCTCGCGGGATAGCGCAGGGTTCCGTCCCGCCGGGCCAGCCGGATCTCGCCTTCTTCCAACGCCGTGCGCAACGCCTCCAATCGCTTCGGTCCGAGTTCGCACGCTTCGTCCAGGAGAAGGACCCCTCGGTGCGCCCTGCTGACCGCGCCCGGTCTGGCGAGCCCCGTTCCGCCACCGATCAGTGCCGGGACGGACAGCGACGCGTGCGGCGCCACGAACGGCGGGGTCCGCACCAGGGCAGCCGACTCGGTGAGGTCCCCGGCCACGGACCGGATCGCCGTCACCTCCAGCGCCTCCGACCCGCTCAGGTCAGGCAGCAGCCCGCACAACCGCTTGGCCAGCATGGTTTTGCCCGTGCCGGGTGGACCGATCATCAGCAGGTGATGTCCGCCCGCTGCGGCGACCTCGAGCGCCCAGCGCGCCTCGGGTTGGCCGAGCACATCGGCGAGGTCCGGCGCGTCCTCGATCGGAGGCTCGTCCACCGGCGGCGGATATCGGGCCAGTTCGCCTAGTTCGCGCAGCCAGGCCACCACGTCGCGCAGGTGCGTCGCGCCCAGAACCTCGATGCCGTCCACCAAGTGCGCCTCGCCCAAGCATTCAGCGGGCACTATCGCCCGGCGCATGTTCTCCTTCCGCGCGGCCAGCAAGGCGGGCAGCAAGCCGCGCACCGGGCGGATTCGACCGTCCAGCGCCAGTTCTCCGAACAGCACCGTTCCGGCCAGCCGGTGCGGCGGCACCAGCTCCGCCCCGGCCAGCACCGCGCAGGCCAAGGCCAGGTCGTAGGAGGTCCCGGCCTTGGGCAGCGCGGCCGGGGACAGCGCGAGCGTCACACAGCTCGCCGGCCAGTCCTCCCGGCAGTTCTGGATGGCCGCCCGCACGCGGTTCTTGGACTCCTGCAGCGCGGTGTCGGGCAGGCCGAGCAGCTGCAACGACGGCAGGCCGCCTTTGCGCACGTCCGCTTCGATCTCGACGAGCACGCCGTCCACACCGAACAGCGCGACCGCCCAGGTCCGTCGCAACGCCATTCAGAACACCCCCTCGAGGTGCTGGAGGAGCACCGGTTGGCCCGGTGGCCACAGGACCGAGACGAAGTCGAACCGAACCGCACACCCCACCAATTCGCGTTCGGCCAACCACGCCCGCGCGGCATTGCGAATTCGTCTGATCTTCTCCGGGTTGAGCGCGTAGCGCGGACCGCCGTAATCAACTCCGGAACGCGTCTTCACCTCGCAGAACACCACGGCTTCACCATCCGCAGCGACGATGTCGAGTTCTCCGTGCGGACACCGCCAATTCCGGTCCAGCACGGTCATTCCGCGATATTCCAGCAAACCGGCGGCTAACCGCTCCCCTTCCAACCCCAACGCATGCCGGCCATCACCAGCGCTGACATCGCTCAACGGGCCCACGATCTTCTTGCGACGCACGACTTCCTCCTCGGCCTGGCGTTGCGGGACTTCCCGCACTCGGACAGCACCGGCCGGCATTCGCGAGGGGTTTTCTCGCAGCACGACAACGGATCCGGGAACGGGTAGATGTCTCCAATGATCCCGAAAATCCCGCCGACCGCCAGCACATTTCGGCAATCCCCGACCTGATGGCTCACCTGTGGAAAACTCCGCTCACACGAATGAGTGGGGAGCCGCGAAAAACCGCGGAAGAACACGAAAAAGAATCTGCAAATACAGCCGATCGGCCATAGAACAGCGGCAAACGGCAACCGATCAGCTCAGTTCACCGGACATCTGGTCACGAACACGCCGAAAGCACGACACGCCACCGGCGTGTCCGCAACCGCAGGTCCACAGCGTTTGCAAGGCGAGCAAACGCCAAGTGCGCATGAAAAAGCTCGGGCGGCCGTCTTGAAGACGACCGCCCGAGCAGCTGGTTCGACGCTGGGCTCAGGAACCGAACGGACCGCTCTCCGGCAACCGGAGATCCGGCTTGTCCAGCTCCTCCACGTTGACGTCCTTGAACGTGATCACCCGGACGTTCTTGACGAAGCGCGCTGGGCGATACATGTCCCACACCCACGCATCCGACATCGCTACCTCGAAATAGACCTCCGAGTCGGAGTTGCGCACCTGCACGTCCACCGCATTGGCCAGGTAGAAGCGCCGTTCGGTCTCCACGACATAGGTGAACTGCCCGACGATGTCGCGGTACTCCTTGTAGAGCTGCAGCTCCATCTCGGTCTCGTACTTCTCGAGATCCTCGGCGCTCATCGCTGTGCGAGCCCTTCTGCGTTTCCGATCGGACTACAACACCTCATTGTCCACCACTCCCCCCTCAGAAGCATCGAACAACCCGGGCTTGCTGCTCACCGCGCGCGGCGAGCGCAGGCCGTGCCGCTGCGCCGCGGCCACCACGTTCGCATAGGACCAGCGGTGCTCCTGGCAAGGCCCGTGCTCGGTCAGCCGCGCCGAGTGCAGCGGCGTGCTGTACCCCTTGTGCACGTCGAACCCGTAGTCCGGGAACTCCAGGTGCAGCTGCTCGGTCATCAGCCGGTCGCGGGTCACCTTCGCCAGCACCGACGCCGCCGCCACGCAAGCGGCCACCAGATCGCCCTTCACCACGGCCACGCTGGGCGTGGCCAGGCCCTGCACCCGGAACCCGTCGGTGAGCACGTAGCCGGGGTGCTCGGAGAGCTGGGCGACCGCGCGCCGCATGCCCTCCAAGTTGGCCACGTGGATGCCGAGCGCATCGACGTCCTCGGCGGAGATCACGACGGTGGACCAGCTCAACGCGCGCTGGGTGATGCGATCGAACATCCGATCCCGGTCGGACTCCGACAGCACCTTCGAGTCGGTCAGGCCCTCGAAGCGCTGACCGTCGCCCGGCTTCAGGACGCACGCGCCCACCACCAGCGGTCCGGCGCACGCTCCGCGGCCGGCCTCGTCCACGCCTGCCACCGGCCCGAGGCCGCGGCGGTCCAGCGCGCGCTGAAGGGCCCAGTTGCCGCTGCTGCGCCGGATCACCGACCTCGGCGGCCGGAACTCCGCCACCGTCACGTCAACGTCACTCCGAGGCTCGTCCCTTGCTCACCACACCGACGAGCCTACGACCCAGCCACACCGTCGGGAACGCCGCGGCCACCCCGAAGCCGACCGGAATCCCGGTCTGCCAGGCAGGCGCGCCCAGCGCGGTGGTCTGCGGGTCCGGGTCGTCGATGCCCTGCCAGCGGGTCGGCGGCAGCACGATGAACTGCGCCTTGCCGATCACGTTGTCCACCGGCACGGCACCGTTGAGACCGCCACCGCCCTGCACGCGGGAGTCAGCCGAGTCGTTGCGGTTATCACCCATCACCCACAGGTGGCCCGGCGGGACGGTGACCTCCGCGAACTCGTCCTGGCCGACACCGCGGCCCGGCTCCCAGTACAGGTAAGGCTCGTTGAGCGGCTTGCCGTCGACCAGAACGTGGTTCTGCGCGTCGCAGCACTCCACCTTCTGGCCGCCCACGGCGATGACCCGCTTGACGAAGTCCTTCTCGTCCGGGGCGCCGAAGCCCAGCAGCGAGGCCGTGCTCTGGAAGAACCCGGCCACCGGGTTCGAGGGCTCCTCGGTGCGGAACTCGTTCTGCACCCACGGCTGCGGGCCGCGGAACACCACGACGTCGCCCGGCTTCGGGTCGCTGAACCGGTAGGTCATCTTGTCGACCAGCACTCGGTCGTTGTTGCAGCCGGTGCACCCGTGCAGGGTCTGCTCCATCGACTGCGACGGGATCACGTAGACCCGCGCGATGAACGCCTGGATCAGGACCGTCAGCACCAGGGCGGTGACGATCAGGATCGGCAGCTCGCGCCAGAACGAGCCCTTCTTCTTGTTCTTGGGCTTGCGGCTGCGAGAGCCTTCCCGCGAGTCGTCCGGAGCACCGCTGTGATGCTCCGCCTCGTGGGGCTCCTCCGCTGATCCGCTGCGCATGACGTCGGCCACCGGGCCAGGCTACTGGAACAGAAACGGGAGCCGTCGCGCTCCCCCGCTTCGAAGCGCCCGGAGAAGCCGCCATGACGTGCTCTTTTCCGGTAAGTCCGAGTCGGGAACCGCGTCCCCCGCGGCTCGAATTCGTCACTGATCACCCGAACGTGCAACGCCGGGCCGCACCGGGAAAGCACGAAAGGAACAGCCCGGATGCAGTGCATCCGGGCTGTTCGCAGTATGTCCGTCCGATCAGGAAGCGGCGGTCTCCCGCTTCTCCTTGATCTTCGCTGCCTTGCCGCGCAGTTCGCGCAGGTAGTACAGCTTCGCCCGCCGAACGTCACCGCGCGCCACGACCTCGATCTGCGCGATGTTCGGAGTGTGCACCGGGAACGTCCGCTCCACACCGACACCGAAGGAAACCTTGCGCACGGTGAAGGTCTCCCGGACGCCATCGCCCTGCCGGCGGATGACCACGCCCTGGAAGACCTGAGTCCGCTCGCGCGAACCCTCGATGACGCGGACGTGGACCTTCAGCGTGTCACCGGGCCGGAAGGCCGGGATGTCGGAACGCAGCGACTGGGCGTCCAACGCGTCCAGGGTGTTCATCGGTGGTCCGTCCTCATCCGTGTCGAAGGCACCCGTGTTCTCGCATGTCGATGACCCGACCTACGGGGCACCGCCTGACACGGGGTGAACTTGCTTTATGCGCACGCCGAGCGATCTCGCCCGGCTGCGTCAACCGTTCCAGTGTGCCAGATCCGCTTTCCGGGGTCTCAACCGACCCCACCGACGCGGGGTCAGCGAGATGCTTCTCCGGCATTCCGGGACTCGTCGGAGTGTTCCGACTCCCGCAGTTTATCGAGTTGCGCTCGGTCCCTCTTATCCAGGGCCCCCTCCGGCAGCTCTGCCAGCAGTTCCGGGCGCCTGCGGTAGGTGCGCTCGAGCGCCTGATCCCGCCGCCAGCGGTCGATCACGGCATGGTTCCCGGACCGCAGCACGTCCGGCACGGCGTGCCCGCGCCAGACCTCGGGGCGGGTGTAGCAGGGACCTTCCAGCAGACCGTCGGAGAAGGAGTCCTGCTCCGCCGACAGCGGGTTGCCCAGCACCCCCGGCAGCAGGCGCACCACGGCCTCGATCATCACCAGTGCGGCGACCTCACCGCCGACCAGCACGTAGTCGCCGATGGAGACCTCCTCCACCGGCATCCGGGTGGCCGCGTCGTCGATCACCCGCTGATCGATGCCCTCGTACCGGCCGCAGGCGAACACCAGCCGCTGCTCGGAAGACCAGCGGATCGCGGTGGCCTGGTCGAACGGCCGACCGGCCGGCGTCGGCACGATCAGCCGCGGCATCGGCTCCTCGGTCCCGCACACGGCGTCCAGCGCCTCGCCCCAGACCTCGGGCTTCATCACCATGCCGGGACCGCCGCCGTACGGGCTGTCGTCCACCGCGCGGTGCACGTCGTGCGTCCAGTCGCGCAGGTCGTGCACGCCGACCGCGATCCGGTCGCGCTCGATGGCCTTGCCCAGCAAGGCTTCCCGCAGCGGGTTGAGGTAGTCGGGGAAGATCGTGATGACGTCGATGCGCATGGTGCCCTCGAAAATGGAAACGCCCCCGCCGGACGGCGAGGGCGGAATTTCTCAGAGCCTGTTGGTGGTTGCGCTGCTCGGGTGGTCGTTCAGCGGAACCTGAGCGCTTCCCTGGACTGCGGGTGCCCCTCCATGATGCATGCCCAAATACACGGCGGAGGGACCGTCCTCGCCAGGAAACCGCTCAGAACCCGCCAGGGGCCACGCTGCGAGGTGGTCCAAGCGCGGACGGCTACGCCGACAGGCTCTCAGCTGCGGTCATTCGTCGAGCAGACCTTCGGGCGGGTCGATGACCAGCTTTCCGGCTGCCAGGTCGATCTCGGGCACGATCTCGGCCACGAACGGCACCAGGACCTCGCGGTCGTCGGCCGTCCGCAGGACCAGCAGCTCGCCCGCAGGCGTGTGGACGATCTCGCTCACCTCGCCGACCTCGTCCCCGGAGACCTGGACGGCCCGCAGTCCGACCAGCTCGTGGTCGTGGAACTCGTCCGGGTCCTCGATGGGTTCGAGGACGTCCGTGGTGACGGTCAGCGTCACGCCGCGCAGGTCCTCGGCGGCCTCGCGACCGTCGACGCCCTCCGCGCGCAGCAGCAGCCGCCCGGCGTGCGGCCGGGCGGCTGCCACGATGAGGTTCTGCCCGCGGCCCTTGCCACGGCGCTGGGTCCCGAGCACCGAGCCGGGCGCGAACCGCAGCTCAGGGCTGTCGGTGAGCACCTCGACGACGAGCTCTCCCCGCACACCGTGCGGTCGGACGATGCGCCCCACGGCGAGGGTCTCCAGCTCGGGTTCAGCCATGGCGCTCAGCGATCGGTGTCGACCACGTCGACCCGGATGCCGCGACCACCGATGCCGGACATCACGGTCCGCAGGGCGGTCGCGGTGCGACCGCTGCGGCCGATGACCTTGCCCAGGTCGTCGGGGTTCACGTGCACCTCGAGGGTGCGACCGCGCCGGGTCGTGAGCAGCTGAACGCGGACATCGTCGGGGTTGTCGACGATGCCGCGCACCAGGTGTTCAAGCGCGTCCGCGAGGACCGTCACGCCTGACCTTCCTCGGACTTCTGCTCGACCTTGTCCTCGGCCTTCTTGCCACCCTTCTTCTTCGGGGTGGTGGCCTCGACGGTGGGCTCCTCGCCGGCGGCGGCCAGCGCGGCCTCGAACAGCGCCTGCTTGCTCGGCTTCGGCTCGGCGACCTTCAGCCGACCCTCGGCACCCGGCAGGCCCTTGAACTTCTGCCAGTCGCCGGTGATCTCCAGGATGTTCTGCACCGGCTCGGTCGGCTGCGCCCCGACACCCAGCCAGTACTGCACCCGCGCCGAGTCGACGACGATGCCGCTCGGGTTCTCCTTCGGGTGGTACTGGCCGATCGTCTCGATGGCCCGGCCGTTGCGGCGGGTGCGGGCGTCGGCGACGACGATGCGGTAGTGCGGCTCGCGGATCTTACCGATCCGGGCAAGCTTGATCTTCACAGCCACGGGTGCTGGTGCTCCTCAGACTCTCGTTCGTGCTCCGGTGAGCGCGCCGAACCACGTGGGGTAGCGATTCGGAATGCTCGTAGGTCAAATGGCCACAAGCGGTGAGAGGGACCCCTCGCGGCGAACAGCTCACCATTCTGCCAGATCCGCAGCCCGCAGCAGTCCCGGGGTGGTTCCCGGGCTGACGATCTCACCAACCGGTCAGGACGGGAGGAGACCGAGGGAGACGAGGAGCAGGCCGAGGGCGGGGAGGAAGTTGTTCACCTGGTGGGCGACCACGCTGGCGGTCAGGCGGCCGGTGACCATGCGGGCCACGCCGATCGGGATCGCGATCACCAGCAGCAGCGCTGTGCGCTGGGGTTCCAGGTGTCCGATCGCGAAGAGCGCGGTGCTGAGCAGGAACACGTTCAGCTGGCTCCAGCGCATCCGCTCCATGGCGCCCCAGAGCAGGCCGCGGTAGAGCAGTTCCTCGCACAGCGGCGCGATCAGCCAGATGTGCAGGAAGACCACCACCGCGGCGATCGGGGGCAGCTCCACTCCGTCGAGCACGCTGCTCACCGTCGAGTGGGCGTTGTCCTGCCCCACCCACTTCGCCCACAGCATGGTCGCGATGGTCGTGGTGACCAGGCCGATGCCGCCGATGAGCAGGCCGGTGGTGACGTCCGACCAGCGCCACTCCAGACCGAAATCCAGTCTCGGGCCGTTGCCTCGCACCACCGTGATCAGGACCGCCATCGCCCCGGCGATCATCGTGGGCAGCATCAGCATGATCACCAGCGTCAAGGCGTCCGGGCTGCCGAGGGCGGCGGCCAGGATCACCGACACCAGCACGAAGACCGTCTGCGTGAGGAAGAACGCGCCGAGCCCCCACCGGTGGGTGCGGACGAGCGCGTCGGGCGACCGTTCCGGGGCGTCCCCGGCGGGTTCTGGCTGTTGCGTTTCGTTCACGGGCGCCTCCGTGGTGCCGATCGGCGGCGTGGCGAGCCCGTGGCTGAGCGCTCGCGGGCACCGGCGAGCCGTCAGGTTACCGCTATCGGTACCTTGCGCGGCAGCGATTTCACCTGGCTACGGCGAACAGCAGGAGTGCGGGCAGGAAATTGTTCGTGGCGTGGGCGATCATGCTGGTCGCCACCCGGCCGGTGATCATCCGCGCCACGCCGATCGCAAGACCGCCGACGAACAGCACCGGCGTGCGCCACACCTCCTGGTGAATGAGCGCGAAGATCAGCGCGGTCAGGATCAGGATCGCGTAGCGCGGCAGGCGGTAGTGCTCCAGCGCGCCCCACAGCGCGCCGCGCATCAGCAGTTCCTCGGTCAGCGGCGCCCCCAGAAAGGCGAACAGCGCGAACAGGAAGAGCCAGACCGTGCGCTCCCCCTGCATCAGCCGGGTGAGATCGGTTTCCGGCGGCGGGCCGGAGAGGGCGATGATCACCAGGGTCAGCAGCCAGGACCCGATCAGGGCGGCGAACCCGCAGGCCACGCCCACCTTGAAGTCGCGCTTCTTGGGCACGATGCCGAAGTCCGAGCGCAGGCCGCGGCCGCGCCACCAGGAGAACACCGCGGGCACCAGACCGAGCAGGATGTTCGGGGCGAAGGCGAGCAGCAGCAGCGGACCGGTGTTGGGCGGGGTGGTCGGGTCGAACCCGCCGTGCCGCTCCGGCCGGACCGCGGTGAGGATCAGCACGAACAGGTAGTAGCCGCCGTAGCCGAGGAAGAACGCGGCCAGTCCCCACGCCAGCGAGCCGCGGCGCGCGGCCTCCAGCTGGGCTTCCCAGTACGTCGGGTGCAGGTCCTGGTCGACGCCGTTCTCCGCCGGAGGCATCGGCTGTGCGAGCGGATCCTGCCCGTTCTCCGGCGGTTTCCGTTCCGGCTGCTCCCCCACAGCACACTCCCCTCGACGCTCCAACCCTAAGTGCTCAGCGGATTCGACGCCGATCAACTGCCACGGCCTGACCTGGTGGTTCGAAGATCGTCAGACGCCGATGACGTTACCGCGCAGGACGATGCGGCGGGGGTTCCGGAGCTCCGTGAGGTCCTTGCGGGGGTCGGCGGCGTAGCAGACCAAGTCCGCCGGCGCGCCGTGCTCCAGGCCGGACCAGCCCAGCCACTCGCGGGCTTCCCACGACGCCGCGCCGATGGCCTGCTCGGTGGACATGCCGACCCGGTTCAGCGCGATGATCTCGTCGGCCAGCACGCCATGCGCGATGCCGCCGCCCGCGTCGGTTCCCGCGTAGACCGGGATGCCCGCCTCGATCGCCTTGGCCACCGTCCGGTCAGCCCGCTCGTACAGCTCGGTCATGTGCGAGGCGTAGGCCGGGTACTTGGTGGCCGCCGCCGCGAAGGACGGGAAGTTCTCGATGTTGATCAGGGTGGGAACCAGCGCGGTGCCGCGCTGAGCCATCAGCTCGATCGTCTCGTCGGTGAGACCGGTGCCGTGCTCGATGCAGTCGATCCCGGCCTCGATCAGACCCGGCAGCGCGTCCTCGCCGAAGACGTGCGCGGTGACGCGGGCGCCCATCCGGTGCGCGGTCGCGATCGCCTCGCGCAGCACCTCGTCGCTCCACAGCGGAGCCAGGTCGCCCACCGAGCGGTCGATCCAGTCGCCGACCAGCTTGATCCAGCCGTCGCCGTAGGCCACCTGCTCGGCGACCGCGGCGGGCAGCTGCTCCTCGTGGTCGAGCTGGTCGGCCAGGTACGGGATGTAGCGCTTCGGGCGGGCCAGGTGGCGGCCGGCGCGGATGATGCGAGGCAGGTCCTCGCGCTCCTGCAGCGGGCGGGTGTCGATGGGCGAGCCGCAGTCGCGGACCAGCAGGGTGCCCGCGTCGCGGTCGAGCTCGGCCTGCGCGACCGCGTCGTCCAACTCCACCGGTCCTTCCGGACCGATGCCGATGTGGCAGTGCGCGTCGACCAGGCCGGGCAGCACGAAACCGCCGTCGAAGACGGTTTCGGCGCCCGGCACCGGGTCGAGGCTGATGCGCCCGTCGCGAACCCACAGGTCGCGGTACTCCCCGTCGGGGAGCACCACTCCGCGCAGGTGCAGCGCGGTCACTTCTTCTTGCCGTTTCCGAAGTTCAGCTTGGACGGGTCGAAACCGGCCGGCAGCTCGTTCATGCCGCCCTCCAGCTTGGACAGGTCGGGGCCGCCGGGGGGCATGCCGGGCAGACCGCCGGGCGGCATGGCCGGGAAGCCGCCGGGCAGGCCGCGCATGCCCTTCGGCTGCGTCGGGCCCTTGCCCTTCTTGCCCTTCTTCCCCTTCTTGCCCTTGCGGTTCTTGCTGCCCCCGCCACCGCCGAAGCCGAAACCGCCGGCCATCTGCTGCATCATCTTGCGGGCTTCGAAGAACCGGCTGACCAGGTCGTTGATGTCGCTGACCGTCACGCCGGAACCGCGGGCGATGCGCTGGCGCCGGGAGGCGTTGATGATCTTCGGATCGGCCCGCTCGGCGGGCGTCATGCCGCGGATGATCGCCTGGATGCGGTCCAGGTGCTTCTCGTCGAAGTTGGCCAGCTGGTCCTTCATCTGACCGGCGCCCGGCAGCATGCCCAGCAGGTTCTGCAGCGGGCCCATCCGGCGCACCGCCTGCATCTGCTCGAGGAAGTCCTCCAGGGTCAGCTGGCCGGTGCCCAGCTTCTCCGCGGCCTTCTCCGCCTGCTCCTGGTCGAAGGCCTGCTCGGCCTGCTCGATCAGGGTGAGCATGTCACCCATGCCCAGGATCCGGTTGGCCATCCGGTCCGGGTGGAAGAGGTCGAAGTCCTCCAGCTTCTCACCGCTGGAGGCGAACATGATCGGCTGACCGGTGATCTCGCGGACCGACAGCGCGGCACCACCGCGGGCGTCACCGTCGAGCTTGGTCAGCACCACGCCGGTGAAACCGACGCCGTCGCGGAACGCCTCGGCGGTGTTGACCGCGTCCTGACCGATCATCGCGTCGAGGACGAACAGGACCTCGTCCGGGGTGATCGCATCCCGGATGTCGGCGGCCTGCTTCATCATCTCCTCGTCGACGCCCAGCCGGCCGGCGGTGTCGACGATGACGACGTCGTGCTGGGCCCGGTGGGCCTCGTCGATGCTGCGGCGGGAGACCTCGACCGGGTCGCCCACGCCGTTGCCCGGTTCGGGCGCGAACACCGGCACCCCGGCGCGCTCGCCGACCACCTGGAGCTGGTTCACCGCGTTCGGGCGCTGCAGGTCGCAGGCCACCAGCATCGGCGTGTGCCCCTGCCCGGACAGCCACTTGGCGAGCTTGCCCGCCAGCGTCGTCTTACCGGCACCCTGCAGACCCGCCAGCATGATCACCGTCGGCGGGGTCTTGGCGAACTCCAGCCGCCGGGTCTCGCCGCCGAGGACCGTGACCAGTTCCTCGTTGACGATCTTGATGACCTGCTGGGCCGGGTTGAGGGCCTGGGAGACCTCGGAGCCCTTGGCCCGCTCCTTGACACCCTTGATGAAGCTGCGCACCACAGGCAGCGCCACGTCTGCTTCGAGCAGGGCGATGCGGATCTCCCGCGCGGTGGCGTCGATGTCCGCGTCGGACAGCCGCCCCTTGCCGCGCAGGTTCGTCAGGACCGAGGTGAGCCGGTCGGAAAGAGTGTCGAACACGGGTTCACGGGCTCCAGAGTCGATGGATTACCTATGCGAGGGTAACTGCCCCCGCCCGGCGTCCGGTGCGGGCTGGGCAGCGCAATCGCGGAAATGGCGCAACCCCGGGTGGCAGGACGGCCACCCGGGGTTCACCAGACGTCACTTCAGCTGCGCTGGTAGTCATCGCGCCGACCGCGCGACTGCGGCGAGCGCTGCCCCTTGCGGTGCGGGCGCCGGTCGCGGTCCCGATCGCGGTCGCGGTCCCGGGCGGGACGGCGGGGACGGCGGTTGATGGACTCGCCCTCCGCGCGGGTGATGTGCAGACCGCGTCCGGCGACCTGGGTGTTGCGCAGCTTGTTCAGCAGCTCTTCCGGCAGGTCGGCGGGCAGCTCGATCAGGGTGTGCTCGTTGCGGATGTCGATGTGCCCGATGTACTTGCTGGGCACACCGCCCTCGTTGGCCAGCGCCCCGACCAGCGCGCGCGGGGTGACCCGGTTGCGGCGGCCGACCTCGACCCGGTAGGTCTCGGTGTCCGAGCTGTTCGAGTGGAACGACGGGCCTTCGCGGCGCTGCGGCTCCGGCTCGGACTCCAGCAGCAGCGGCCGGTCGCCCTGCGCCATGCTGGCCAGCGCTGCGGCGATCTCCAGCGCCGGCACGTCGTGGGTCTGCTCGTACTCGCGCACCAGCTCCTGGAACACCTCCAGGTCACCCTTGGCCAGGGTGTCGGTGATGGCCTCCGCGAACTTGGCCAGACGGCGGTCGTTGACCGCGTCGATCGTCGGCAGGTCCATCTGCTGGATCTGCTGGCGGGTGGCCCGCTCGATGGCGCGCAGCAGGTGCCGCTCGCGCGGGGAGACGAACAGGATCGCCTCACCGCTGCGCCCGGCCCGGCCGGTGCGACCGACGCGGTGCACGTAGGACTCGGTGTCGTGCGGGATGTCGTAGTTGAGCACGTGCGAGATGCGCTCGACGTCCAGACCGCGGGCGGCGACGTCGGTGGCCACCAGAATGTCGATCTTGCCGTCCCGCAGGTGACCGATGGTGCGCTCGCGCTGCGCCTGCGCGATGTCGCCGTTGATCGCCGCCGCGTTGAAGCCGCGGGCCTGCAGCTTCTCCGCGAGCTCCTCGGTGAGCTGCTTGGTGCGGACGAACACGATCATCGCGTCGAAGGACTCGACCTCGAGGATCCGGGTCATCGCGTCCAGCTTGTTCGAACCGCGCACCGGCACGTACCGCTGGGCGATGTTGTTGGCCGTGCTGGTCTTGGTCTTGACCGAGATCTCAGCGGGCTCGTTGAGGTAGTTCTGGCTGATCTTGCGGATCGCGCCGGGCATGGTGGCGGAGAACAGCGCCACCTGGCGGCTGGACGGCACGGACTGCAGGATCCGCTCGACGTCCTCGATGAAGCCCATCCGCAGCATCTCGTCGGCCTCGTCGAGCACCAGGTTCTTCAGGTTGCTCAGGTCGAGCGAACCCTTCTCCAGGTGGTCGATCAAGCGGCCGGGGGTGCCGACCACGACGTGCGCGCCGCGGCGCAGGCCGGCCAGCTGCGGGCCGTAGCCGGTGCCGCCGTAGATCGGCAGGACGTGGAAGCCGGGCAGGTGCGAGGCGTAGCGCTGGAACGCCTCGGAGACCTGGATGGCCAGCTCGCGGGTCGGCGCGAGCACCATTGCCTGCGGGCCCTTGGCCTTGATGTCCAGCTGGGAAAGGATGGGCAGCGCGAACGCCGCGGTCTTGCCGGTGCCGGTCTGCGCCAGACCCAGCACGTCGCGCCCCTCGAGGAGCAGCGGAATCGTCTGCGCCTGGATCGGGGACGGGGTTTCGTAGCCGATCTCGGTCAGCGCCTGGCGGACGCGCGGGTCGAGGTCGAGCTCGTCAAAGGTCTGCATGCTGAACGCGGGTCTCCTCAGTGGGGTCGACAGGGGGCTGATGGATCGCGGAAACGGCCCGGTGCTGCCCGCCGAGGAGGGAGGGCCAGGGGAGTCGGCGCGGTGGTGCAGCCGACCACGGGACAGTCGCTTGCGCTTGTCGAACCGCGCGTTCCGCTGGACGCACACCCTGTTGCCAGTCACCCGCAGCTCGATGATTCTCAGCCTGGCGCGGCGGCTTCCTAGCCGCAGCACCAGCGATCCAGCCTAGCGATCGAGATCCGAGCGTGCCGCCCCGCCCCGCCTCAACGGGACGCAAGTCACGCCCAAGGACCTGTTTCCAGGCTCGTTCTGCGCCAATGCACGGCGGCCGGGCCGTCCTCGCCAGGCGAACGCTGAGCACCCGCAGCGGTGCGAGTTGCAAGAGTGGGCTAAACGCCTCCGGCGTTTCAAGAACAAAGACTAAAACCAGGTCACGCTTGAACGTCCAGTCTGAGTCCTGAGCTGACGTCATCGCGGGTCAGGAGGTGCGCCCGTTGCCAGCCGCGTGGCGTCGCGCCGTCGCTCAGCCTGCGGTGCATCCGGTCCGCGCGCTGCACGTGTCGGTCGAACGACGTGCTGCGGATCAGGCGGCCGCGCTGGTGCTGCCCGGCCAAGGCGTCGTCCGGGTCTGCGTGCAGCCACACGAGCACTCGCTGACGTCTGCTCATCCAGCCGAACACCAGCAGGACGGCTCGGGTGGTGGCGCGGGTGGCGGGTTCGTGCGCGACGACCGGGCCGGGCGCGGTCAGGCAGAACCAGGCGATGCGAGTTCGGTGCGCCAGGTGCACGACCGGCCGGTAGTAGCGGTAGGGCAGCCAGCTCGGCAGGACCTCGCGCAGGCGCGCGCGGACCTGCTCGGAGTCGAGCGTCGAGATGCCGGCGTCCGAGCTGATCTTGCCCAGCACCGTGCTCTTCCCCGCGCCGGGCAAGCCGGCCAGGACGACGAGGGATCGGCGGCCGACTCGCACGGTCGGCGGAGGGTATGTGGCCACTGGTGAGAAGTCCGGTATGTCCACGGCGAAACCATATTACCGTTTTTCGATCTTGCGCGGCGGGTCAGCTCGCTCACATCCCGCGAAAGGGAAAGGAGGCGGCTCGCGTCCCCCTGCGAGCCGCCTCCAGTGCCACCCCCCTGGCGCACTTCCCAGTCCGCTCGAGCGGCCCTTCCCCTGCCACCCGCGCGGGTTCCCCCCGTTGCGATCGCCAGGCCCGGTTTCACCCGCCCGACCCCCAGTACGGGCGGGTTCCTCCCCGATCACCGCGTCGCACTTAGAAGTGTGCCGGTCCACGGGCTCCGGCGAGACCGTGAAGCCCCCTGAGTCCGACTGCGTATTGCTACTCACTCACTACCCAGCACAGCCGGAAAATCACTCACGACATGCCGGAGGGCACCTCCCGCCGGACGCGGAGGCGCCCTCGAACAGTCGTGAGCGGCGATGCATCGATCGCCGCTCACGAAGGACTAAATCGCGTCGGGACCGGTCTCGCCGGTACGGACGCGGACGACGGTGTCGACGGCGGTCACCCACACCTTGCCGTCCCCCACCTGGCCGGTGCGGGCGGCTCGCACGATGCCGTCCACAACTTCGTCCACAGTGGACTCGTCGACCAGCACCTCGACGCGGAGCTTCTCGATGAAGTCGACCGAGTACTCAGCACCCCGGTAGACCTCGGTGTGCCCCTTCTGGCGGCCGTAGCCCTGCGCCCGGCTGACCGTCATGCCCAGCACCCCGAGCCGACCCAGCGCTTCCTTCAGATCGTCCAACTTGGACGGTTGCACGATCGCGGTCACCAGCTTCATGCGCGGCTGCCCTCCAGCTTCCGTTCCAGCTCGACCCCGGTGCGGCGCGCGGAGCGGCCCTCACCGAAGTGGTAGGCGGCCTCGGCGTGCTCGGTCTCGTCGATGCCCACGGCCTCGTCCTGCTCGCTGGCCCGGAACCCTACGACCGCCTTGACCAGCAGCGCCAGCACCAGGCTGAGCACGAACGAGTAGGCCAGCACCGCGACCGCGCCGACGGCCTGCCGCCACAGCTGGTCCAGCCCGCCGCCGTAGAACAGTCCGTCGACTCCGGCTGGGGCGGCCGAGGACGCGAACAGGCCGATCAGCAGCGTGCCCAGCAGGCCGCCGACCAGGTGCACGCCCACGACGTCCAACGAGTCGTCGTAGCCGAAGCGGTACTTGAGGCTGACCGACAGCGCGCAGGCCGCGCCGGTGATCGCACCGACCGCGATCGCGCCCAGCGGGGTCACAGACGAGCAGGCCGGAGTGATCGCGACCAGACCGGCGACGATGCCCGAGGCCGCGCCCAGCGTGGTGGCGTGGCCGTCGCGGATCCGCTCCACCAGCAGCCAGCCGAGCATCGCGGCGCTGGTGGACACCAGGGTGTTGACCACCACGACCGCGGCGGTGGTGTCGGCGGCCAGCGCCGAACCGGCGTTGAACCCGAACCAGCCGAACCACAGCAGGGCCGCGCCGAGCACCACGAACGGCAGGTTGTGCGGCTTGCCTGGGTCCTTCGGCCAGTCCCGGCGCCGGCCCAGCACCAGCGCCAGCGCGAGCGCCGCGGCACCGGCGTTGATGTGCACCGCGGTGCCACCGGCGAAGTCGATCGCGGCGATCCGGTTGGCGATCCAGCCGCCCACCGCGGTCACGTTGCCCGCGTCATCGGTCGAGTCGAACGCGAACACCCAGTGCGCGACCGGGAAGTACACCAGCACCGCCCACAGCGCGGCGAACAGCAGCCAGGGGCCGAAGCGGGCGCGGTCGGCGATCGCCCCGGAGATCAGCGCCACCGTGATGATCGCGAACATCGCCTGGAAACCGGCGAAGGCCAGGGTCGGGATCGAGCCGGAGAGCTGGTCCTCGCCGAGCAGCGAGCTGAGCCCGAAGAACTCGGCGGGATTGCCGAGCAGACCGACGCCGCCCACGTCGGACCCGAACGCCGTGGAGTAGCCGACGATCACCCACAGCACGCTCACCACGCCGATGCTGCCGAGGCTCATCATCAGCATGTTGAGCACGCCGCGGGAGCGCACCATGCCACCGTAGAAGAACGCCAGACCAGGGGTCATGAGCAGGACCAAGGCCGCGCTCACGAGCACCCACGCGGTGTCGCCTGAATTCACGTCGCCTCCCGTGCGGACCGAGTTGCACCGCATCATGGGAAATCGCTGTTTCAGCCGACCCGTCCTGCTGTTTCACCGCGGTGAAATCAGGCTCACCGAATGTTACGGGCGTGTTGTCAGCCTTGATCTCTCGTTTCGATGCGCCGAAGGCGCAGCCACTCGCACCGCCACGCAAAACGAGCTCGAAATCAGGTTGTCAGGTCACCGCTGTGTTGCACGGAGGGAACCTGGCGGTGGCGTCCGGCGAGCAGACCAGCGCTGAACCAGGCCACGCAGCAGGCCAGCAGCAGCGCCAGCGGAACCGTCCAGTTGCCGGCCAGGTCGTGCAGGAGCCCGATCAGCAGCGGACCGGTCGCGGCGATGAGGTAACCGCCGCCCTGCGCCATCCCGGACAGCGCGGCCGCGGTGTCGCTGTCCGGCGACCGCAGCCCGATCACCGTCAGCGCCAGGCCGAAGGCCGCGCCTTGGGCCAACCCGAGCAGCACGACCGATGGCCACACCCCGGCCTCCGGGCCGACCAGGATCCCGGTAAAGCCGAGCGCGATGCACACCGCCAGCACGGTGGAGATCGGACGCTGGTCGCTGAACCGCCGGCACAGCACCGGAACCGTGATCGAACCGACGGCCTGAACACCCGCCTGGATGCCGAGCGCCAGACCGGCGACCGCAGCGCTCATGCCACGGCTCTGCAGCATGAGCGGCAACCAGCCGAACACGACGTAGGCCATCGCCGACTGCAAGCCCATGAACGCGGTGACCTGCCAGGCCAGCGGGTTGCTCCACAGCGCTCCAGGCCGCGACGGCTGCGGCGGCTTGCCGGAGCTGCGGCGCAGCGCGAAGACGCTGATCACCAGGGCTAACAGCACCGGCACCGCGAGCAGCCCGAGCGGCGCCTGCCAGGCCGAGCCCAGCGCGGCACCGACCGGCACCACGATGCTGGCGGCGAACGCACCACCCAGCGTCAAGCACACCGTGTAGACGGCGGTGATCACCGGGATGTTGTGCGGGAAGTCGCGCTTGATCAGCCCGGGCAGCGCCACGTTCGCCACCGCGATCGCGGCCCCGACCACGACCGTGCCGGTCAGCAGCGTCCAGACCGATCCCAACGCGCGCAGCGAGTTTCCGACCAGCAGCACCACCAGGCAGCCGACCAGGACCTTCTCGTCGCCGAAGAGCTGCCGCAGCTTCGGTGCGACGAAGGCGAACACCCCCAGGCACACCACCGGCAAGGTGGTCAGCACGCCGGCGAAGGTGTTCGACACGCCCAGGTCCCGCTGGATCTCCTCCAGCAGCGGAGCCACCGCGGTGAACGGCGGCCGCAGGGCCAGCGCCACCAGCACGACCAGCACCATGGTGGCCACCGCAGCGGTGCCCGCGGGACGCGCTGGCGCCTGCTGGACTCCGGTACTCACTGCTCGGTTCCCTTCTCTGCGACGACGTCGCTCAGCGACGTCAGGCACGGTTGGATCACAGCCCTGGCGGCCGCGGCGGCGGACTCGGGATCGCGGTCGACGATCGCGTCGAACAGCGCGCGGTGGGCTTCCGGACCGCCTTCGTTCAACGCGCCGTCCGCGCGCAGCTCCACCAAGCTCTCCCGCAGGCGTTCGCTCAGGTAGCGGTACATCTCGGTGAGCAGCGGGTTGCGCGCCACCTCGACCACAGCGGAGTGGAACTCGACGTCAGCGGCGCCGAAATCCTCCGGCGAAGCAGCGCGGTCACGCCGTTCCAAAAGCTCGCGCAACCGCTCGACATCGGCGTCCTCACGACGCAGCGCGGCCAACCGCGCGGCCTGCACGTCGTAGGCGAGCTGCACCTCGAAGACGTCCCGCAGCTCGGCCAGCCTCAGCTGCCGGAGCATCGGCGTCGGATCGGCGGCCGACACCACGAACGTCCCGGCGCCCTGCCGAGCTTCCAAGCACCCCAGCTGCACCAGAGCCCGAACGGCCTCCCGAACGACAGCCCGGCTCACGCCAAGCTCGGCGACCAGCTCCTGCTCGGTGGGTATCCGCTCCCCAGGAGCCCAGGCCCCACCGGACAACTGCTCGTTGAGCGCAGCTATGACCTCGTCGACCGAAGACCGACGCCCGACAACCCGCATCCGAACTACCTCCGGCCAGACCGTAAGCGATACATCAGTCGTCAGACAAATTTCCCGAACGTGAGACCGCCCACTGGCTCACCACTGCGAACAGCCCGACGAACAGTGGATCTTCACGACAAACCGGATATGATCATCAGTCGGTAGCCATCGGCTCCCCTCGCACCGGCCATTGGACGGAGTGACCTTGAGCAGGTTCGGACCACCGCCAGGGCTGACGCCGCTCGTTGCTGTGCGATCGCAGGCGTAGCCGAGTGGACGAACACCGACCGCGAATCGAAGAACAAGCTCCGACGCCCGGAGAGCAGCGAACCGGTTACCCACCGAGCGGCTACAAATTCATCTTCTGGAGTCAACTGGCGGTGGTGCTGCTGATCAGCACCACCGCCATCCTCGAGCAGAACCTGGCGACCGAACCTGGGCCTCCCATGACGAGCTTCTGGCTCATCGCGGTGTACTCGTCGCTGTTGTGCGGGTTGCTCATCGGCGCCCTCCTGCGCCGCCTGGCCTTCACCGACAAGTGGGCCGCCATCACGGCCGCAGCCGGAGCTCTCGTGTTCTTCCCACTCCTGCTGTGGCTGGTGCACTTCATCAGAAATCCGTACGAGTCGTGCGTCGTCGAGTACCCGGACGGGCAAGTCCGACGGGCTTCGTGCGTCGAGGAGGCGCCGGGGACCTACCTCCTCATCCCCGAGGGCGGCAGCTACCTCGGGTGGCCACTGCTGGGCGCCGGTTCGATCGTCCTCGTCTTCGCCGCGTTCGCGTGGGTGGTCGGCTGGGCGAAAGAGCAACGCGTTGTGCCCCTCCGGTGGTACGTGCTCACCGGCGTCCTCTGGTCAGCCGTCCCGGCGTCCCAGTTCGCGGTGAACCTGGCCAACGCCGCCAGATCCGAGCGCCTCTGGGTCGTCCTCACTGCAGCGGCCATCAGCATCCCGAGCGTGATCGGCTGCTTCTGGTGGAAGCGTCGGCGAGAACGCGAGCAACCACCTGCCATGCATGTCGAGCGGAGTGACGTGTGACCAGATTCCAACCGAAGCCGAAACCGAAGCTGACCCCGTTCCAGATCTCCCTCTTCGCCGCAGCCGTGCTGTGCATGGTCGCGCAGGGCGTCGTATTGGCGAGTCAGCCCACCACTCTGGGTTTTTTCTTCCAATTGACGGCGGTGACATTCCTGTCCGTCGCCATGTTCTTTCGCGGGCGGCAAATCGAGGACCACGAACGCGAAGACGGCCATGATGCAGGCGAGAACCCCGGGGGAAAGCAAACTCCAGAGGAGGAACACCTCCCCCGGCGAAGCGATTCGCCCTCTCTCGGCGTCAAGGTCGTCTTCTCTGTGGAGCTGGCATTGGCGCTTTTAGGTGGAGCACTCCACCAGCTCCAGATTGAAGCGGTCATCGGGCTCAAGTCCCTCACCGCGACCACGTTGCTGCTGTCGGGAGCCGCGTCGATCGCATTCGGCCTGCTCGTCCGCGGTTTGCTGCGACGCTTTGGAATGCCGGGCAACCCAACCGACGCACTCGCCGCCCTCGGGTCCCTCGCCGTGCTTCCGCCGCTGTTCTGGCTCGGCTTCGTCACTGGGAAGCAGAACGGGCCCTGCGCCCTTCGGTACCCCGACGGGAGCATCCAGGAATTCGCCTGCATCAAACAGGAATCCGGTGACCATTCGGTGGTCGACAACTTCAGCAGCTACCTCGGCCGGCCGATGGTCGACGACATCAGCAGTTACCTCGGCTGGCCGATGCTCGGCTTCGGGATCATGACCGCCATCGTCATCGGCGCCGCCTTCGCGATCAGCCATCCGGACCGGGGCAACAGCGCCTTCTTGAAGTTGAACCTGGTCTGCGCCGTCCTCATTTCAGCCATCATGGGCACCTCGGTCGCGCTGGGCATCGCCGACCCGTCCAAGCCCGAGAAAGGCTGGACCCTCCTGGCTGTGCTGATCGTGATCCTCCCGCCTGCCATCCACGCGTTTCGCCGCAGAGCCCAACTGGAGCGAGCGCGGAAGGCCGGACTCCGCCTCCGCCGCTGAACCGTGGCACCACTGCCGACCGGCGGATCACTCGGTGATCGCGGAACCGCCGAACGGCGTGGAGTTGCCCGGTTTCGGACCGCCGGTCCGGCCGCACCCCGGAACGGCGCGGTGCGGCCACCGATCCGCCAGAGGAGCGCCGAGTGTCGGCCAGAGACCACCAGCTCGCATCCGAGGAACGAAGCAGCTTCCTGTCGAACAGCGGCGAAGCCGTCATCAATTCCCACCTGCATCGAACGGAGTGATGTTGACCAGCTTCCGCCGGGAACCGAAGCGGACGCCGCTCCAGATCGTCCTCTGGGTCATTGCTCCGCTGGCGCTCAGCGCGCACCTCGCCACTTCGTGGTCGAAGCAAACCACCTGGCTCGTCCCCCTCATCGTGTTGGCCTTCCTTCCGATCGGAGTTGCGAAAACACTCCGCGAGAGACAGCTGGAGGACCACGAACGCCAAGGCCACCACCCCGAAGAGGAAGTTGCGACGCCAACGGACCAGCCCGGCACCCACCGAAGCAGCTCCCTGGCAACCGGCGCGAAGGTCGTTCTCCTGGTCGAGCTGGCGCTTGCACTGGCGGGCGGCGCGCTCCACCACCTCCAGCTCCGAGGAGACATCGAGTTCAGGTCCCTCACCGCGACGACCTTGCTGGTGTCGGGGTCGGGAGCGATCGCGTTCGGCCTGATCTGCCTCGGCCTCCTGCGCCGGTTCGACGGCACCGCGAAGCGGGCCGATGTCCTCGCCATCACAACGTCCGCCGCGCTCTTCCCGGTCCTGCTCTGGTTCTCGTACTTCGTCGGCCGCAGCGGCGGCTACTGCAGCCCGGGATACCCCAGCGGGAGTGCACGGGACTTCACGTGCGTTCCGCACGAGTCCGGTGCTCATCTGCTGGTCCACGACATCAGCAGCCACCTCGGATGGGCAACGCTGGGCGCTGGAGCCATCACCGCGATCTTCATCGGTGCCGCCATCGCGGTCAGCCAGCCGGACCGGGGCAACAGCACCTTTCTTCTACAGAACCTGACCTGCGCAGTTCTCGTCTCAGCCGTCCCCGCAGCGATGTTCGCGTTGGAACTGAGCGACGCCCCGATGACTGAGATGCCTTGGACCACCCTGGCCGCACTGGTCGCGGTCCTCCTCCCTGCCACCCACGCGATCCGACGCAGAGTCCAGCTGGAGCGAACGCGAAAGGCCGGGCTTCGCCGCTGAACCGCGATGCCCCAGTACGCAAACGACCCCCGCGCCGGATGGTGCGGGGGTCGTTCTCGGGTGGTTCAGCCCAGGAGGGCGTCCACGAAGGCTCCTGGTTCGAAGGGGGCCAGGTCGTCCGGGCCTTCGCCGAGGCCGACGAGCTTCACCGGGACTCCCAGTTCTCGCTGGACCTGGAAGACGATGCCGCCCTTGGCCGTGCCGTCGAGCTTCGTCAGGACGATGCCGCTCACGTCCACGACCTCGGAGAACACCCGGGCCTGAGTCAGGCCGTTCTGGCCGGTCGTGGCGTCCAGGACCAGCAGGACCTCGTCGACCTGGGCCTTCTTCTCCACGACGCGCTTGACCTTGCCGAGCTCGTCCATCAGGCCGGTCTTGGTGTGCAGGCGGCCGGCGGTGTCGACGAGGACCGCGTCCACGGCGGTGTCCGAGCCGCGGCTGACCGCCTCGAACGCCACGCTCGCCGGGTCCGCGCCTTCCTTGCCGCGCACGACCTCGGCGCCCACCCGGTGGCCCCAGGTGGCCAGCTGCTCGACCGCTGCGGCGCGGAACGTGTCGGCCGCGCCGAGCAGGACGGTCCGGCCGTCGGCGACCAGGACTCGGGCCAGCTTGCCGGTCGTCGTGGTCTTGCCGGTGCCGTTGACGCCGACCACCAGCACCACGGCGGGCTTGCCGCCGTCGGCCGGGTCGCCGTGCGGCAGCGCCTTGACCGCGCGCTCCATGTCCGGGCCGAGGGCGTCCACGAGCACCTCGCGCAGCAGGGCGCGGGCGTCATCGGGGGTGCGGATGCCGCGCGAAGCGATCTCGGTGCGGAGGCGCTCGGTGATCTCGGTGGTGGTGGCCGCACCCAGGTCGGCCAGCAGCAGGGTGTCCTCGATCTCCTCCCAGGAGTCCTCGTCGAGGTCACCCGCGCCGAGCAGGCCGAGCACGCCCTGGCCGAAGGTCGACCGGGACCGGGACAGGCGGCCGCGCAGCTTCTCCAGGCGACCGGCCGTCGGCTCGATCTCCTCGATCTCCTCGGCGGCTTCCGGCTCCGCCGGGGTCGGCTCGGGCGTCGGCTCGACGCGCTCCTGCACCGGTACCTCGGGCTCGGCCGGGGCGGTCTCCGCAGGCGCAGGCTCAGCCGGGGCGGTCTCGGCCCGAGCGGTCTCGACCCGGGCTTCCGGCTGCGCCGGGGTCTCGGGCTTCTCGGGAGCCGACGGCTCCTCGGTCACCGTCGACTCGGTCGAGATCGAATCGGTCGCGGTCGTGTCGGTCGCGGCGTCCGGGAGCTGGACGTCGACGATGTCGCGGCGCACGGTGTCGCGCGGCACCGCAGCGTCGTCGCCGACTCCGGGCTGGCCCTCCACCTCGGTGCGCTCGCCCGCCGGGTGTTCCGGCGGGGCAGCCGTGGTGGCGCCGCCGCTGGACAGGCTGATGCCGCCGTCCGCGCGGTAGCCGCCGCCCTTGACGGCTTCGGTCGGCCCGGCGCTGTCTTCCCGTTCGCCCAGGCTAATCCGGCGCCGACGGCTCAGCACCACACCGGCGATCACGGCGATCGCCAGCACCAGCACCACGGCGACGATGATCAAAATCACGGTAGAGGTGGTCACCCGTCCATCCTCCCACCTGCTGATTCGGGCGCTGGCACGCGCCCCGCGGCGCTCTTCCGCAGCGGTGAGGAAATAACCAACAATGTGCCGCCAATGCTTGCATTTCCCGGCAGCTGTGCAATAGACCACACATGTGAAGTGGTGGCGGGTGCTCGGGTTGATCTCCGGAACGTCGATGGACGGTGTCGACGTGGCCGCGGCGGAGCTGCGTCTGGACGGCGACGCTCTGGAGCTCAGACCGCTCGGCAGCACCACGGTCACCTATCCCCCGGACCTGCACCGGGACCTGCTGGCCGCGCTCCCGCCCGGGGAGTGCAGCGCCGCAGAGCTGTGCCGCCTGGACACCCTCGTCGGGCAGCACTTCGCCGCCGCGGCGAACGCCGGGCTGGAGCTCGCGGACGGCCGCGCGGACCTGGTCGCATCGCTGGGCCAGACGCTCTACCACTGGATCGAGGACGGCCAGGCGCGCGGCACGCTGCAGATCGGACAGCCCGCGTGGATCGCCGAGGCCACCGGGCTGCCCGTGGTGTCGGACCTGCGCGCTCGTGACGTCGCCGCCGGTGGGCACGGCGCACCGCTGGCCGGTGTCCTGGACGCGCTGTGGCTGGCCGATGAGCCGGGTCCCGGCGTGGCGCTGAACATCGGTGGCATCGCCAACATCACCGTGGTCGGCGGCGCGCGCCCGCTGGCTTACGACACTGGTCCGGGCAACGCGCTGATCGACCTCGCCGCCGCCCGGATCACCGGAAAACCGCAGGACACCGACGGTGCGATCGCCGCGGGCGGCACCGTGCGAACCGACCTGCTGGACGTCCTGCTCGCCGACGAGTACTACCGCTTGGACCCGCCGAAGTCGACCGGCAAGGAGCGGTTCAACGCCGACCACCTCGACCGGGCGCTGGCGCAGGTCGGCACCGAGGTCGACGACGCCGACCTGCTCGCCACGCTCACCGAACTGACCGCGCGCACCGTCGCCGACGCCTGCCGCGCGGAAGGAGCAGTCCGCGTCGTCGCCTCCGGCGGCGGCGTGCACAACCCCGTCCTGCTCGCCGCCCTGCGCCGTCTGCTCGACGTTCCGGTACTGGTCAGCGACGAGCTCGGGCTACCCTCCGACAGCAAGGAAGCACTGCTCACCGCGCTGCTCGGATTCCTCACCTGGCACGGCACTTACGGCAACACGCCGGGCACCACCGGCGCCGCCGGGCCCCGGTTGTTGGGCAGCATCACCCCTGGAGCTGGACCGCTGCGGCTGCCCGCCCCGGCCGTCCACCCGCCGAGCCGGCTGCGCGTGCAGCCCGGCGACACCGCGTAGGAGGCAGCATGCGATGGCTCGACCTGGCCGTGATCGGCGTGTACCTGGTCGCCATGCCGGTGCTCGGGTTGTTGTTGAGTGGTCGACAACGCAGCGCCCAGGACTACTTCGTCGGTAGCCGTGAACTGCCCTGGTGGGCTGTGTGCTTCTCGGTGGTCGCCACCGAGACCTCCACGCTGACGGTGATCAGCGTGCCGACGGTGGCCTACCTCGGCAGCTTCACCTACCTGCAGCTGGCCATCGGCTACCTGATCGGCCGGGTCGTGGTGGCGTTCGTGCTGCTGCCGAAGTACTTCGCCGGGAACCTGGTCAGTGCCTACGAGTTCCTCGGCAAGCGGTTCGGCGCCGGGTTGCAGGGCACCGCCTCGGTGACGTTCCTGATCACCCGGCTGCTGGCCGACGGCCTGCGGCTGTTCGCCACCGCGATCCCGGTGAAGGTGATGCTGGCGGCGTTCGGCGTCGACATGGCGTACTGGCAGATCGTGCTGGTCCTGGCGATCCTGACGGTGATCTACACCTACCTGGGCGGGATCAAGGCCGTGGTGTGGGTCGACGCGATCCAGATGTTCGTCTACGTCGGTGGCGCGGTGGCGGCCGCGGTCGTGCTGGCCGGTCAGCTGCCGTCGGACTGGTTCGCCACGGCGCTGGACGCGGGCAAGTTCCAGCTGCTCGACTTCACCTCGTCGATCGTCACCGACCAGTACGCGTTCCTCACCGCGGTGCTCGGCGGCGCGGTGTTCGCGATGGCCTCGCACGGCGCCGACCAGCTCATGGTGCAGCGGCTGCTGGCCTGCCGGAACGTGCGCGACAGCCAGAAGGCGCTGATCGCCAGCGGTGTCGTGGTGGCCTTGCAGTTCGCGCTGTTCCTGCTGATCGGCACCATGCTGTGGTCGTTCTTCCGCGGCGCGGCGCCGGCCGCGATGGGCATGTCCAGCAAGGACGAGCTGTTCCCGACGTTCATCGTCAACGACCTGCCGCCGGGGCTGTCCGGGCTGCTCATCGCCGGGATCCTGGCCGCCGCGATGAGCACCCTGGCCTCGTCGCTGAACTCGCTGTCCACCTCCACCGTCAGCGACCTGTACCAGCGCTTCTCCAAGCGGAAGCTGGACGACGCGGCGATCCTGCGGATGGGCAAGCTGTGGACGCTGGTGTGGGCCGTGGTGTTCGTGGTGTTCGCGTCGATGTTCAGCAGCACCAACAACCCGGTGGTAGAGGTCGGGCTCAGCATCGCCAGCTACACCTACGGCGCGCTGCTCGGCGCGTTCCTGCTGGGGCTGTGGAACAAGCGGGCCCGGCAGACCGACGCGAAGATCGCGTTCTGGACGACGATCGTGGTGGTGCTGGCCTTCGTGGTCTGGGTGCAGTTCCCGGACGGCGAAGGCGGCGAGGCGTCCCTGGCGTTCCCCTGGTACACGCCGCTGGGCGTGATCGTGACGCTGGTGGTGGGCGGCCTGCTGTCGCTGCGGCACGACCGCCCCGCCCCCGAGTCCCAGGTGGAGCACGCCGAAGCCTGAAAAGCCTGTCTGGCGAACTCGTTTGCGTGGCGGCATGGGGTGTCAGCTTTGCCTAAGTGCCTGTTTTTGATCTTTTGCTTTGATGTGCCGAAGGCGCATAGCCCACCCTCGCAGCTTGCACCGCCGCGGGTTCTCAGCGTTCGCCTGGCGAGGACGGCCAAGCCGCCGTGTATTGGCCATACATAAGGGTTGGCACCCGCAGTCCAGGCGGGCGCTGAGGTTCCGCTACCCGCACCGCCACGCAAAACGAGTTCAAAAACAGGTTCTAGAACTGACACCCCTCGGCCGGGACGTCACATCGACGCCATCGAGATGATGGTGATCAGGAGGATCAGGAAGGACAGGCCGATCGAGCCGAAGAAGATGCCGTAGGCGATGCCCAGGCCGGGCGGATCCTGCGGGGTCGGGCCGATCGCGCCGTTGCCGAACGGGAACGCCGGGGCCTTGTAGTAGACCTCCTGCTGCTGGCCGACGTTCAGCGGGATTACCGCGCTCGCGTGGCCCAGCTTCCACAGGTAGTTGACGTGCACCTGGATCTGGTACTGGCCGGGCGGCAGGTCGATGGGGTTCATGCCCCACTGCAGGACCGGGCCGGGCTGGCCGTTGATGGTGACCTGCGGCTTGAACAGCATCAGCACCCAGACCATCCAGTGGTGCGAGCAGTCGATCAGCACGCGGGCCATGCCCGGCGCGGGCGGCGGCATCGGCGGCTGCATCGGGGCGGGCGGTCCGGCCTGCGGGTAACCCTGCGGCATGCCCTGCTGGGGGTAGCCACCCTGCTGCGGGTAGCCCTGCGGTGCCGCCTGCATCGGACCGGACTGCGGGTAGGGCTGCTGCGCGGGCATCGGACCGGACTGCGGATAGCCCGGCTGCGGATACCCCTGCGGGGAGTACGGCTGCTGGCCTGGCGGCGGGCCGTAGGGGTTGGTCATGGGTCTCCTTCTGGTCTTTGGTGGACCCCGCGTGGATGCCGGTCCCCGAACATCCTCCCGCACCCGGGAACCCGGCTCGAAACCGACCGCTTTCCCGAGTTCACCCCCCTTCAGCAGCGGTTGCACTGGGACGATGATCTACGCGAACGCGCTGCGGACGGGGGTCGATGGTGCACGAGGACGATCACGCGGAATTCCGGGCCAGGCTCAACGCGTACTCAGCCGGGGTGCTGGACGACGTCGAGTGGCTCGTAATGCGCACGCACTTGGCGGAGTGCGATCTCTGCCGAGCTGAATTGGGACGGCCGAAGATCTTGAATCGCGCTGCGCCGCAACGAATCTCGCCCTCTCTGCAACGGGCGAGCCACGGCCCCGGCTGGTCGATCGTGCTCGGCACCGCCGCGGTCGCAGGCCTGGTCGCCTTCGGCCTCGGGTACGCCATCGGCGTCGCCAGTTGACGCTCTAGTCCAGCACCGAGGCGACGTCGCCTTCGACAGGCGCGTCCGGTGCTGCGTTCTTCTCCGGTTCTCCGGTCAGGCGCTGGGAAATCACCTGCGTGATGCCGTCGCCGCGCATGGTCACGCCGTAGAGCGCGTCGGCGATCTCCATGGTCGGCTTCTGGTGCGTGATGATGATCAGCTGCGAGGTGGTGCGCAGCTGGTCGAGCAGGGTGATCAGGCGGCGCAGGTTGGTGTCGTCCAGCGCCGCCTCGACCTCGTCCATCACGTAGAACGGCGAGGGGCGGGCGCGGAAGATCGACACCAGCATGGCCACCGCGGTCAGCGACTTCTCGCCACCGGACAGCAACGACAGCCGCTTGACCTTCTTGCCCGGCGGCCGCGCCTCGACCTCGACGCCGGTGGTCAGCATGTCCTCGGAGTCGGTGAGCGTCAGGCGCCCGTCGCCGCCCGGGAACAGCACCTTGAACACCGTCTCGAACTCGCGCGCCACGTCCTCGAAGGCCGAGGAGAAGACCTCCAGGATCTTCTCGTCGACCTCCTTGACGACGCTGAGCAGGTCGCGGCGGCTGTCCTTGAGGTCTTCCAGCTGCGTGGACAGGAACTTGTAGCGCTCCTCCAGCGCGGCGAACTCCTCCAGTGCGAGCGGATTCACCTTGCCCAGCAAGGAAAGGTCCTTCTCCGCGCGCTTGGCCCGGCGCTCCTGGGTGGCGCGGTCGAACGGCACCGGCGGCGGTGCGCTGACGTCCTCGCCGCGCTCCTTCGCCGCCTCGTACTCGGCGATCTCGGCCGGGCCCGGCTGGATCGGCACGGTGGGCCCGTACTCGTCGACCAGGTCGTCCAGGCCGATCCCGAAGTCCTCGATGATCTTGGTTTCGAGCTGCTCGATCCGCAGCCGCTGCTCGGCGCGCACGACCTCGTCGCGGTGCACCGCGTCAGTCAGCTTCTCCAGCTCGCCGCTGAGCTCGCGCACCCGCGCGCGGATCGCGCCGAGCGCCTGCTCGTGCTCGCTCTGCTTCGCCTGCGCAACATCCCGCTCCTCCGTCGCGGCGCGCAGCGACCGCGCGATGCGCTCAAGCGCGGTCTCGCACCCCGCCACCACGGCCTGCGTCACGCGCGCTGCGCGTTCCCGCGCCTTGCGCGCCGCCTCCGCGCGAGCCCGCGCTTCGCGCTCGTGCCGCGCTGCGCGGCGCAGCTGGTCCGCGCGCCCCTGCACGGCTCGCGCGCGCTCTTCGGCGGTGCGCTGGGTGAGACGGGAGTCCATTTCCTGCTGGCGCACGGTGGTGAGCTCGGCGCTGAGCCGGTCGCGTTCACCGGTGTCGGGCTCGGCCGCCTCGTCCTGCTCGGTCTTGACGATGCGCAGACGCTCTTCGAGCTCGGCGAGCTTGACCAGAGATTGTTCGCGGGACTGCTCGACCTTCACGCGCTGGTCGCGAGCGCGGTCGACGTCAGCCGCCGCGGAACGAGCCGCGCGCTCCAAGCTGGAGAGCCGTTCGGTGCTGCGGGCGCGCTGGACCTTCGCGTCGTTGAGCTGCTCCTGGACCGCGCGGACCTCGGCGCGACGAGCTTCTTCTTCCGCCCGTGCGCCTTCCAGCGCGGCCGAGTGCTGTTCGGCGCGGCGCTGCGCTGCGGCGAGTTCGCGTTCGGCTTCGTCGACCGCGGCCTGCACCTCGATGGCGCTCTGCCGGTTGTCGGAGCCGCCGATCGCCCAGTGCGCGCCGAGCACGTCACCGTCTGCCGTCACCGCGCGGACTTCCGGGTGGCGCTGGACGATGTCGCCCGCTTCGGTCAGCGAATCGACCACGGCGACCTTGTCGAGCGCCCTGGTCACGGCCGCGCGGAGACTGTCCGGGGCGCTGACCAGATCGGCGGCCCAGCGTGCGGAACCGGGCAGCTGCGGCCAACCGGACCGGTCGAGGTCCACCTCGGTGCCGATGAGCAGGCCCGCCTGGCCAGCTTCGTCGCTGCGGAGCAGTTCCAGCGCGGTCACGGCGTCCGTCACGCCGCGCACCGCGACCGAGTCGGCCACCGCGCCGAGCGCCGCCGCCAACGCAGCTTCCGCGCCCGACTCCACGTTCAGCAGCGCGGCAACCGAACCGAGCAGTCCGGGAATGCGGTCACCGGCCGCCATGAGCGCGCCCGCGCCGTCCTTGCGCTGCAAGCCCATCGTCAAGGCCTCGACGCGGGCCTTCCACGAAGCGATCTCCCGCTCCGCAGTCCGCTCGGCCTTGACCAGTTCCTCGACCCGCGCCCGCGCGACATCGCGCGCCTCGGCAGCTGCCTCGCGGCGCTCTTGGAGACCCGCATCGTCGGAGTCGTAGCCGCCGCTCTCTTCTTGAGCGTCGGACAACGCCAGCTCGGCTTCCTCCGCGCGGCCGGTGGCTTCCTCCAGCGCGTCGGTAAGGCGCTCGATCTCGTCGGAGGTGTCGTTGACCTTGGTGCGCAGCGACTCGACCTGGCCAGCCAGCCGCGCCGTGCCCTCCCTGCGGTCGGCGATGGCCCGAACCGCGGCCAAGTGGGCCTGTTCTGCCTGCTTGAGCCCCGATTCCAGCTCCGAGCGGCGCTGGACGACCTCGTGCAGGGCTTCGCGGGCCTCTTCGAGCTGTTCGCGGAGCTCGATCTCCTGCTCGGCAGCTTCTTCGGCCTCGGCGTCGAGCTGATCGGGGTCGCGGCCCGAGCGCTGCTCGTCGGTCTGCGCGGTCAGGTGGCGGTACCGTTCCGCAGCCAGCCGCAGCGTGCCGTTCAACCGCTCTTCCAGCGCGGACAAGCGATACCAGGTCTCCTGGGCGCGGTTGAGCCGCGGCGCGTCGGCAGCGACGTGCTCTTCGAGGGTCTTCTCCTCGGACTGCGCGAACTGCAGCGCCCGCTCCACCTCGGCGCGCTTGACCCGGGCGGTTTCCTGATCGGCCTCGTCGCGGGCCAGGTCAGCGCGCGCGGTGACCAGGTCGTCGGCGATCAGACGCAGCCGGGCGTCGCGCAGATCGGCCTGCACGGTCTGGGCCTTGCGGGCGATCTCGGCCTGCTTGCCCAGCGGTTTGAGCTGACGGCGCAACTCACCGGTGAGGTCGGTCAACCGGGTCAGGTTGGCCTGCATCGCGTCGAGCTTGCGCAGCGCCTTTTCCTTGCGCTTGCGGTGCTTGAGCACGCCCGCGGCCTCTTCGATGAGCCGGCGGTTCTCCTCCGGCTTGGCCTGGAGGATCGACGCCAGCTGCCCCTGCCCGACGATGACGTGCATCTCGCGGCCGATACCGGAGTCCGACAGCAGTTCCTGCACGTCCATCAGCCGGCACGAGTTGCCGTTGATCTCGTACTCGCTGGCCCCGTCGCGGAACATCCGGCGGGTGATGGAGACCTCGGTGTAGTCGATGGGCAGCGCGCCGTCGGAGTTGTCGATGGTCAGCGTGACCTCAGCGCGGCCCAGCGGAGCGCGGCCCGCGGTACCGGCGAAGATGACGTCTTCCATCTTGCCGCCACGCAGGTCCTTGGCGCCCTGCTCGCCCATCACCCAGCGCAGAGCGTCGAGCACGTTCGACTTGCCGGAGCCGTTCGGCCCGACGACGCAGGTGATGCCGGGTTCGAAGCGCAGCGTGGTGGCCGAGGCGAAGGACTTGAACCCCTTCAGCGTCAGGCTCTTCAAATGCACGGCTGCGATCGACCTTCCCGTGAATGGTCCCCCTGGTCACGTCCGGCCGAGCCTACCGCTGCCGCCTCCCCCGACCGCGCAGAACCGCTAGCAACACCCGAACCACCAACGCCCGCAGCTCCCCACCCGGCCCCGAAGAAGATCAGGTTCCCCGCTCCAAGGAAACCCAGAACCCCCGGACTTCCACATCCCGGAACCCAACGCCGTCACCCCGGAGGTGGTCAATATTCTCGCGAAATTGACACCCCACCCCGGCGGGTCAGCGCTCGACGAAGCCCGTCAGACCGCCCTTGGGGTCCGACCACTGCTCGGCGACGAAGTCGACGCGGCCCGGGGTTTCGCCGGAGCGCAGCGCGGCCAGGAGCTTCTCGCAGGATTCGCGGGGGCCTTCGACCACCACCTGAACGCGGCTCGCCGGCAGGTTCGTGGCGCTGCCGACCAGTCCCAGCTCGAGCGCCCGGGCCCGCGTCCACCAGCGAAAACCCACGCCCTGCACATGTCCGTGCACCCATGCGGTCAGTCGCGCAGCTCCGGAATCCGTCACGCCCGGCATGATGCCGCACCACCCCTGCACGCGCCCCAGTGCGTCCACCGCGGCGGGGCAGGCCGGTATGATCCGCCCGATTCGGCGGAGCCCGGGTGTTTCGGGGCATCCGGTTCAGGACCGCGCGAAGAGCCGACGAGTGGGGCACCGATGGACGACCCGTTGCAGGTGGAAGACCCGGACGCCAGACCGAAGCGACTGGTGGTGCTGGCCGCGGCGGGCATCGTGGTGGCGACCGCGTTCGCAACGACGGCCGCGATGGTCGTCGGGACCCAGCAGCAGACCGCGGCCACCCCGGACTTCTCGTTGAAGCCGACCGCCACCTCCCACCCGGCGACGACCACTTTCACCTCGTCGTCGCTGCTGCCTCCCCCGCCAGTCACCAGCGAGGAGACCTCGCAGGAGAGCGCCACCAGCTCCGAGAAGACCAGCACGGGCCCGAGCTCGCCCAGCGACGAAGCACCGCCCCCGGGGCAAACGCCGACCCCACCGCTGACCGGCCCGGGCCCTGACCCCGATCCCGACCCGACGCCGACGTGGGATCCGCCGAGCACCACGCCGCCCACGACGACGCCACCGCCGACGACCACACCGCCGACGACAACGCCGACCACCGACTCGGAAGACCTGGAAGATCCCGAATGACGCTGGCCGTGCACTCCTGCCGGTCCCTGTGCTCCTGGCACCAAACTCCCAAGCAGCTCAACGGTTTTCCACTGCTGGCCTGCCGAGGCTGCGGCTCGCAGTGGATCCGCAGCGAACCGTGGACGCCGATCGATCACACCGGGCAAATCCCGGACGACGTCCGCGCGGAACTCACCGAACGCTGACCGGTCACCGCGGATCGCCGACGACGACCAGGTCAGCGCGAGCCCGGGTGGGCGCGATCAAAGCCGCGTTGGCCTCGTCGCTGCGCTGCACCCATTCCGCGGCTTCCTCCGGAGTTCGCCCGTGCGAGACGTGCCGCGCGACGAGCCGCTGCACGCGAGCCTCGTCATCCGGAGCTAGGAACCAGCACTCGTCCAACAGCTCCCGAACTCCGGCCCAGGGCGGGGTGTCCAACAGCAGGTAGTTGCCTTCAGTGATGACCAGCGGAACATCCGGCTCCACGGCGATCTCCGCGGCGTAGGACTCCTCGATCTCCCGGTGGAACCCCGGCGCGTAAACGGTGTCTGCGGCATCCCTGATCCGCCGCAGCAACGACACGTACCCGGCAGCGTCGAACGTGTCGGGAGCCCCCTTGCGATCCTGCCGCCCCAACCGCCGCAACTGCGAGTTGGCCAGGTGGAACCCATCCATGGGCACAACAACCGCAGAGTCACCGAGCTCCGTCAGAACCCGCTCGGCAACGGTCCCCTTCCCAGCCCCAGGAGCCCCAGCAATCCCCAAAACCCGCCGCTGCCCGCTGCCGGCCAAAGTCCGAGCCCGCTCAACCAGTTCCGAATACCCGACCAAGAAACGACCTCCCCTGAATCAGCCCCAGGCTACGGCCGCAGGAGAACGTGCTGGGCGCCTGCTTTTAGAACCTGTTCTTGAACTCGTTTTGCGTGGCGGTGCGGGTAGCGGAACCTCAGCGCCCGCCTGGACTGCGGGTGCCCAGACTTATGTATGTCCAATACGCGGCGTCAGGGCCGTCCTCGCCAGGCGAACGCTGAGAACCCGCGGCGGTGCAAGCTGCGAAGGTGGGTTATGCGCCTGGCGACGCATCAAAAGAGATCAAAAACAGGCACTTAGTCGTCCCAGACTTCGGTTAGGAGTTCTCGGACGTACTCGGCGATTCGGACGTTGTCCGCTGGGGCGATCGTGCTCCAGCGGCGGCCGTCTCCGCTGGGGCGGACGACGTGCAAGTAGCGACCCTGGTCGGTGTCGTGGAAGGCCACTACTCGGTCTGCTCGTTCTGGGCGGCCTCGGTTCGGGCTGGCTTCTACGCCGAACTGGCCTCGGATGCCCATTCCGTTCGCCATGTGGGCCACGTCCGCTGCGTCGTCCGGGGGGATGCCCAGGGCGCGCAGTTCGTCGGTGAATTCCAGCGGGTTGTTCGGGCCCGCGTAGTCGCTGGCCTTGCGGAGGACGTCGTTGGGGAGGCTCACCGCTCGGCCCGGGCCCGGGGGCATGTCGCCCGCCACCGACACCGCCGCTTCGGCCAGCGAGCCGCCCCGGATCGGGGTCAGCTCCACCACGTCGGCGTCGACGATCGTCAGCAGTCCCACCGCGCCGTTCGCCGAGGCCAGGGCCCGGATCGAGCGGTCAGCCCAGATCCGCACGTCGACACTGCGCTGCGGACGGTCGAGGAGGCCGAGCAGGTCGGCGAAGTCGACGTCCAGCCGGTCCCGGGACGGTTCGGCGAGGCGTTTGCCGCGCAGCGACGCCCACACGTCGGCCACCAGCTCGGCGCGTTCGGCGTAGGTCGCTCCGGGGCTCGGCACGTCCAGCACGATGTGGCGGTGCTCGGTGAGCTTCTCCACCTCGCAGACCACATCGAATTCCAATGTGGACAAGACGATCGGATCGGCTTCGGCTCCAGGGCGCACGTCAGTCCTGCTTCTTCGGCTCGTTCTCGGCGGGCGGGTCCTCGTCGTCGCTGTCGGCCCCGCCCAGCACCGGCGGCGCGACCAGTCGCTCGTCGTCGAAGGGGGTTTCCTCGGCGACGTAACGGTTCTCGTGCTCGGCGTCCTCGCTGCGCTTCTCGCCGCGGGTCGCGGCCGGGCCCATCATCGAGCCCGCGACCGGACGGCTGCCCGGGGTCTTGCCCGCGGCCTTCCCGGCCACGGTGTCACCCGGACCGCCGCCGACGACCGACGCCCCGCCTCGGGCCATGGACTTGCCGTCGCCACCAGCAGGAGCCGGCGTCCCGCGACCGCCGAGCATGCGGCTCGCGCCGTACGCACCGATACCCACTACCGCCGCACCACCGGCCGCGATCCCGAGTATCGTCCCGGCGCCGATGCCGCCGCTGTCGCCGGTCGCCTCCGGGGTCTCGTCCGCTTCGCCGCCCGTGTCGATCTCGCCCTTGTGCCGTTCGCCGCTGCGATCACCGCGCCCGGGCGGAGTCACGCCCGGACGTCCCTCGCCGGTGCGGCCATCACCAACACGACCGTCACCAACACGGCCATCACCAACACGGCCATCACCAACACGGCCATCACCAACACGGCCATCACCAACACGGCCATCACCAACACGGCCATCACCAACACGACCGTCACCGACACGGCCATCACCGACCCGCCCCTGCCCGGGCCGGGCGTCGCCACCGCCGATGCTGCCGACGATCGCACCAGGCACGCCCATGCCGGGCGAACTCACCCCGGGCTGCGGCGAACCGCCGACGGTGCCCGCCGAAACGGACCCGGCGCCGAATCCCGCGCTCGCCATGCCAACGGGCGAGGCCGACTGCGCGGTCACGGTCGCGGGCGGCGCCTCCGGCAGCGGCTGGTAGGTGTCCGCCTGGCTCACCGAAGTGTCGCGATAGGACGCCAACGCGGCCTGCGCGGCCTTCTTGTTGGCGTCGATCTGCTTGGCTTCCTTGTCGTAGTCGCTCTCGTAGCCGAAAGCGCCACCGGCCCACTCGACTACGTTCTCCGACTGCTTGTGCCGCAGCTCGTCGGTGTTCGGCAAGGTGTGGCGGGCCGATTCGTACCCCCGGCCCTGCTCGTCGACGCTCTGCGCGGAAGCCCGCAGCGGGTCCGGGGCATCGGACATGAACACCGCCTGCTGCTGGGTCGCGGCGGCGGCGAGGCTGCCCGCGTTGCCCTCCCAAGCGATCTGCAGCTTGCCGAGCTCGCGGCGCAGGGTGTCGTCCAGCTCGACGACGACCTTCACGCACTCGTCCAGCGCCCGCACCGCGGACTGCATCGACTCCGTGCCGATTCCCTGCTTGACCTTCGTGATCCACTCCTGGAGCTGGGGGATGTCCAGCCCCTCGAACCGGATGTCGCGGATCGGATCGATGCTCGTCACAACGTCCCCCTAGCCCTTGGCCTGCAAGGTCGTCACAGCCGCCCCAGCGGCCTGCTGGGCCTTCTCGCACATCTGCTCGTTGTTGAGCTCGCTGCCCCCGCTGAGCAGGCTCAGCGACGCCCAGAGCGTTTGCCCGTCGGCGGCGTCGACGAACACGTCGCAGCCCAGCCGTTCAGCACCGGCGATCTGGCTGCGCACCGCGCCGAAACCGTTGACGTCGAAGGTCTTCCGGGATCCGTCGGCGCTGTTGACCTTCTCCAGGAAGGGTTCGATGCCCTGCGGCACGACGCGCAGCGAAATGCCCGTGCTCACACCGGTTCCGTCGCTCAGGTAGCCGCAACCGTTGTAGTTGTTGCCGTTCTTCTCCACCGGGCCGGGACGCGCGACCTGCAGCTGCGACATCTGCTGCCCGGTCAGCCAGGTGCAGATCTCCGCGTCCTGCGCACCGGCGATCGGGAGTTCGGCGGGACGCTTCGGCATTCCCGATTCAGCGCTGGCGGGGGTCGATTCACCGGCCGGCTCCGGGTCCGGTCCGTTCACCGTGCAACCGGCCAGCAGCAGCGCAGCAGCGGTCAGACCGAGCAGACCGCTCAGCCGGCGAACGCGCGACGAGCCACTCACATCTGCCCCTGCTGAACGTTGAAGGACGCAACGATCTCGTCGTCGGTGTACCCGTACTGCTTGGCCGCTTCTTCCAGCTGGCGCCCCAGGTCGAAGACGTTGTCCACGTACTGCTGCAGCCGCGCGTAGTGGGAATCCTGGTTGCCCACCAGGTTCGCCGTCCACACCGTCGCCGACGTAGCGCTGACCTCGTCCTCCCCGGGCGCGGAAACGATCAGGCTCGGCATCAGGTCGCGGAGCTTCTGCCGCGCCTCTTCCGCCGCCGCGAGGATGACCTTGCGGACTTCCAGGACGTTGTCCTTGTTGACGGTGAGGGTTTGGCCTCCACCTGGAGACGGCGGTGGTGGCGGGGCTGGCGTCGTCATCGCGGGAAAACCCCCAGTCAACGGCTGCTGATCACCAAGTCGTCCGCCGACCCTAGCAGCGGCGTTCAGCACCCGTCAGCAACTCGGGAGAACTTCACGCGAACCCAACAATCCCATGCGCAATCGCGAATGCGACAACCGCCGAACCCACCTCGCCAATCGCAAAATCCGACAACCCCCCGCCGGACAACTGCGCAGGTCCGGGATGGTGCAACACCCCTTCGAGTGGGCCGATCGCACATTCGTTGGTTGTTGAAAGAAAACAAGTTCCGCGAATCAGATCGATCCGAACGCCATATCCCGGGAATCGGGTCCACAACAGCTGGATCCGGCCGCCCCGAAATGAGATGAACCTCATGCACTTCTCCCGCATTACCGCCGATAGGAGCAATAAGCGCGGTGATTCAACCGACACGGGCAACAAGTTCGAGATCGCCCGCACCGATGAGTCCACTTGGTACAGTCCGTCCCCGTTTCGTCTTCATTGTCCGTGCTGGGGAGGCATGGAGCCATGACGCTTGCACACTTGCGCCCGGGTACGGGGTTTCCCCGGTCCGCTGGGGTTTTACGCATCAGCGGAGTCCTGTTCGACCCGCCAGATCCGGCCGAGGAGCTGATCGACGCGCTGGATTCGTTCCGCGCCGATCGGACGTCGATCGAGCAGCTGGCCGAAGTCATCCGCGGCACCGGGTTCTTCACCCCGGTGTCCGATGAGGACCGTGGGGTGGCGCTGATCATCGCCCGCGCCGGCGAATTGTCCTGGCTCGGGGCGTTCACCTCGCTGCCCCGGATGGCCGAGTTCTACCGCGAGTCTGGACGCGGTTCGGACACCGTGCGTTACGCGGAGCTGACCGGGGCTGAGCTGCTCGAGCAGTGCCTGCCCGCCCTGCCCAGGGGCACCGGGCTGGTGATCGACGCCGGGGCCGAGCACAGCATCGCGCTGGGCCCGGTGGCCGGGCTGGTACCTGACGAGATCGCACTCACCGAAGGCAGCAATTGATGGGGCACAACGGTTTTCGCGTCGACCTCGGCGCGCTGAAGAACGCCGAGGAGGGCATCCGCGAAGCGGTGTCCGAACTCGGCGGAATGGCCGGCTGGGGCAACGAATCCATGGGCAAGCAGGGCATGGGGTTGGAGAAGTACACGCTGGATTCCGCCCCGCTGATCGGCAACGGCGCGCTCGGCGCCGCGCTGATCCAGCTCGGCCAGTCCTGGGAATGGGGCATCCGCTACCTCGTCGAGGACGGGCAGGCCGCGGTGGACGCGCTCGGTGAGGCCCACGGCTCCTACCAGCAGATGGACGGCCAAGCCGTGCAGGAACTGCTCCGAGGGACTGGTGCCTGATGGTCAGCAACCAGAGCACGTTCGACCAGGACGTCGCGTCGGCCGGCAACGAGCTGCACAAGCTCGGCCAGCTGACGGGGATCGGCCCGCAGGACGTGATCCCGGGCGATCTCCCCACCGTCAGCGAGGTCGGCGAGCACCTGACCAAGCTCGGCGGCGCCTTCGAACGCGCTGGTCAGGGCATCAAGTCGATCGATTCCGACGGCTGGACCGGGCAGGCCGGCGACGCCTTCCGGGCCAACTTCCTGGACAAGGCGCCGGGTGAATGGCTCAAGGCCGCCGACGCCATCTCCGACGCCGGCCGGGCCGTCCTGGACTACCAGCAGGTCCTGGCCACCGAGAAACCGCGCGCGCAGCGGGCGAAGGAGGAGCTGGACCGCTCGATCGAGGCCTCGGAAGCGGCAGCCGCCAAGCACAACGCCGCGGTCGACGCTTACAACGCCGGTGGTTCGGGCCAGCAGCCCGGCGCGTTCGTGGATCCCGGCGCGGAAGCACGTGAACGCGCGAAGCAGGAGATCGCCGCAGCCAAGGCGGCGGTGCAGGCGGCCGGCGAACGCGCGGCGAAAGTGGTGATGGCCGCCGCCGAGGGTGCCCCGGCCGCCCCCGGCCCACTGGCGCAGCTCGGCGCGAACATCGTCGACGGCGCCCAGATCATCGGCGACACCGCGTACGAATTCGGCGCTGGCGCTGTCGACGGCGTGGTCGGCATCGCCCAGGGCCTCTACGGCCTGGGCAAGGCCTACGTCTACAGCCAACCCGGCATGCAGGTCATCGATCCGGAAGGCACCGCGGAGTTCAACCGCGCCGCCTCGACGACCCTGCAGTCGGTGGTCGAAAACCCCTGGCAGGCCGCCAAAGCGCTGGTCAACGTGGACGGCTGGAAGGAGAACCCGGCCCGCGCCCTCGGCTCGATGGTCCCCGACGCGGCGGCCAGCATCACCGGTGCCGGCGCGGCAGCCACGGTCGCGACCCGGACCGCCAAAGCCGCTGACCACGTCGCCGACGTGGCCGACGCCGCGGGTGACGTCGCCCGCACGGCCGACCGAGTCGGCGACGTCGGCCGCCACGCTCCGGACGGCACACCGCCCTGGGCCGACATCGACTCCGTTCCGCCGCCGCGCGCACCGGACGCCCCGTCCACCCCGCAACCCTGGGACGGCCACGAATTCGGCCCCAAGGGCTCGGACCCGCTCCCCGCCCCGGAACCCCCGCAAGCCCCGGCACCAGAACCCCGCAGCAGGGAGCTGCCGGAGTGGTTCCACGACGAAACCCCGGACAGCTGGCTGGACGACGGCAAGGGCGCCCCGGAGCCGCTGCCGGAACCCATGCCGGAGCCGGGGCCTGACCTCAGCGGTCCCACCAGCCAGCCCATGCCTGAAGTTCCCGGGCCTCTGACGTCCGCAGAGGACGCCGCACGACGGGGGTCGCTGGAGAGCGAGGTGCGAACCTACGAAGGCTGGGCAGAGCGATCGAGTCCCGGCGATCTCCATGAAATGCGCCGCCAAACGGGTGGGATGCACCGATGACGTCTGGAGAAGGAATGAACGAGGTGCACAGCACCCCGGTACTCGTTTGGACGCCGCACCCCGGGCAGGGTGGCCAGGTCGTGCGTGCCCAGGCTCGTATCGATTGGTGGCGGATCGGCGGCGAAGTGCGCATGCGCGCCACCGGTCTCTGGGAACCCGTTGAAGCCACAGCGCTGGACGTTTTCCGGGCCCTCTGGGGAATCCGGGACAAGCTCCCCGAGGTGAACTTCTTCGTTCAGGGCGCTCGACGGGACGCCTGGCACGGAACCGCCCAGTACCCATGCGACATCGATCAGGCCGTGCTCTGCACGCACTTCGGGCAGCCTCCGCAACCCGCTGCCGTACCGGTGCTGGCCCCGTTGCCGGAAGGCCGCTCCGACCTGATCGCGCCCAGTTGCCTGTTGCACCTGCTCTACCACCGGGAATGGGCCGGCGAAGTCCCACCAGGCGGACTGACCTGGACAGGTTTCCAGGAACACCTGCGTAGCTCCGGTCAGCCGAGCTGAACGGATCCATTCGCTGAACCCGTGGTGAACAGCGCGTGATTCCTGGTGGGGGCACCGCCTTTCGCGCCTAGGCTCCGGTCACCGGTGGTTCGGGTCTGGAGGCGGTGCTGTGGGGGTCACTTGGGGCGATGCCGTGGTGGCCTTGGCTTCGCTGTTCGGCGAGCACGTCGGCAGTTGGGTGTTGGGCGTGCTCGCCGCGGTGACGATTAGCGCTCCGTTCGTCGACCGGTTCTTCGTGCGGCGCAAGCGGATTCACTACCGTGTGCTCTACAACTCCAAGATCGGGTTGAGCCCGGTGCAGCTGCACGACGGCGAGGTGGAGCCCGCGCACGAGGACCTTACGCCGATCGCCAAGCTGGTGGACCGGATGAGCATCGTGGTCATCCGGGTCCGCAACACCGGCAGCTTCGACATCGAGGCCAAGGACTTCGCCGAGGACATCTCGTTCAACTTCGGCGAGCGGATCGTGTGGGACGCGCGGATCTCCGAGGCGCCGACCCAGGCCATCCGCCAGCGGATCCGCAACAACCTGGTGTTCCTCCCCGAGGAGCAGGACGTCGGGCTCCCCGAGGGCAAACCTGCTGGCGAAGCCGGTCTCGGCGTGCTCCGGGCCTGGCTCGGGCGGCGGTTCGAGACCTACGTGCAGGCGCAGCCCACCGGGTCCGCCGAGGTCGGGCCGCAGTGGCACGGGGTTCGGTTGTCGAAGCTGAACATGGAGCGCGGGCAAAAGTTCAAGCTCGTGGTGGTGCTGCGGGAACCGGACGACGAGCCGGCGAACGCGGTCGGGGACGACTTCGCCACCAGCAAGGAGATCTCCTTCGCCGGCAGCATCAGCAACGGTCGCATCACCGACGAGAAGCAGCAGCGGCGCGTCACCTGGCCGCTGATCACCACCGCTGTCGGGCTGCTGCTGGCCGGTGCGCTCGTCACGACGTTGCTCACCGGGGTTTCCGCCACCGCCGGCGGTATCGCCTGCGCGTCCGGAGAGCTGCAGGTCAAGGGGTCCAGCGCGTTCGCGCCGATCGTCGGCACCGTTGCCGCGAAGTACGACGAGACCTGCCAGACCGACATCCGGGTGACCCCGACCGGCAGTCTCGGCGGGTTGCGGGAACTCAAGCAGACGAACGAGCCGGACAAGCTCGCGGTGCTGTCCGACGGCCCGGCGAAGGACGCGAACGACTACGTGGGCCGTCCCGTCGCCGTCGTCGTGTACGCGCTGGTGGTGAACGAGTCTGTGGACGTGCCGGACCTGAGCACCGACGATCTGCGGAAGATCTTCTCCGGCGAGCACACCGACTGGAAGCAGGTGCGGGGCGGCGGCGAATCGCTGCCGATCAACATCGTCGGGCGCGGTGCGGAATCGGGCTCGCGCACCGTTTTCGAGCAGAAGGTGCTCGGCGGGCAGGAACCGCCGCTGTCCTCGGACGGCTGCGCGAAACCCGACCGGCAGGGATCGACCACGCCGACCCGGTGCGAGCGGACCGAAACGCAGGACGCGATCGCCGCCATCGCCGCGACGCCCGGTGCGATCGGTTACGCCGACGCCCCCGCGGTCCGGCGTGCGATCGCCGAGAACCGCCCGCTGCACATCGTCACCCTCGACGGCAAAGCCCCGACCGTCGACGACGCGCTGCGCGGGTACCCGTTCCGGACGGTGGAATACCTCTACACCAAGGGCGAACCGGCCGACGACACCCTGCTCAAGCGCTTCACGACATACCTGAACAGCGACGCGGGCCAGGCCGTGATGCACGACCGCGGCTACACCCCGTGCACCGGCCCGAACGGACCCCATCCCCTCTGCTCACCCCAGCCGTGAGCACTTTGAGTCGCTACAGCAACCCAAAATGCTCACGGGTCTTCAAAGTTCGAAGCGGTAGCCCATTCCTGGTTCTGTGATCAGGTGCTGGGGGTGGCTCGGGTCCTGTTCCAGCTTTCGGCGGAGTTGGGCGAGGTAGACGCGGAGGTAGTGGGTTTCGTTCGCGTACTGGGGGCCCCAGACCTCTTTGAGCAGTTGTTTCTGGCCGACCAGGCGGCCTTGGTTGCGAGCGAGGACTTCGAGCATTCCCCACTCGGTCGGCGTCAGGTGGATCTCCTCGCCGTCGCGCAGGACCCGCTTCGCGGACAGGTCCACGGTGAACGTCGCGGTTTCCACCACTGGTTGGTCTGCCGTGCCGGTGGTGCTGCCGCGGCGGACCGCGGCGCGCAGCCGGGCCAGGAGTTCGTCCATGCCGAAAGGTTTGGTGACGTAGTCGTCCGCGCCCGCGTCCAGCGCCAGCACCTTGTCGGTGGAGTCGGTGCGGGCCGAGAGCACGATGATCGGCACCGTCGTCCAGCCGCGCAGACCTGCGATGACCTCGCCGCCGTCCATGTCGGGCAGGCCGAGGTCGAGCACCACCACGTCGGGTTTTCCGTCTCCCGCGGCGCGCAGCGCGGATGCGCCGTCGGCGGCGGTGAGCACCTGGTAGCCGCGGGCGCTCAGGTTGATCCGCAGTGCGCGCAGCAGCTGCGGTTCGTCGTCGATCACCAGGACCTTCGTCATCGTTTCCCCTGTCCATCCGCCACTGGCAGCGAAAGCACGACCGTCAACCCGCCGCCGGGGGTGTCCTCCGCGTGGATCGTGCCGTCCATCGCCGTCATGAACCCGTGCGCCACGCTCAACCCGAGCCCCACCCCGGCCGGGCCCTGGTCGCCGCGCTCACCATGCTCGCCGAGCCGCTGGAACGGCGCGAACACCGCGTCCGCCGAGCCTTCGGGCAGGCCCGGACCGTGGTCGACGACCCGCAGCTCCACGCGGGCCGCGTGCTCGCTGGCGCGGACGCTGATCCGCCCGCCGTCCGGGCGCCCGTACTTCAGCGCGTTCTGCACCACGTTCGCCACCACTCGTTCCAGCAGCCCCGAATCGGCCAGCACCGGGGGCTGCGACTCGTCGATCTCGACGTCGATGTGCTGCTGCCCGTCCAGCCCGGCCAACGCGCCCGCCACGACCTCGTCGTAGCTGACCGGGCGCAGCCGCGGTGCGATGGCGCCGGTGGCCAGCCGGGAGGAGTCGAGCAGGTTGCCGACCAGGTCGGTCAACCGGTCCGCCGATTCCTCCACCCCGGTCAGCAGCTCGGCGGTGTCCTCCTCCGAGAGCTGGAGATCGGGTGCCCGCAGGCTGCTCACCGAGGCCTTGATCGACGCCAGCGGGGTGCGCAGGTCGTGCCCGACCGCGGACAGCAGCGCAGTGCGCAACTGCGTCGCATCGGCGAGCCGCTGCGCTTCCAGCGCTTCCGCGGCCATCCGCTGCTGGCGCAGCGCGACCAGCGCCTGCCCAGCCGCGCCTTCCAGAACCGTGCGGTCCGCCGCCGGAAGAGGACGTCCGGACCGTTCGAGCACCAGGTGCACGTCCGGGTTGACCTCGATGTCCACATCGGACTTCTCCGGGCTGGTGCAGGGCCGCGCACCGGTGGAAGCCGCCACCTGCCAACCGTCCTGGGTCCGCTCCAGCAGCGCCGCGGAGGTCAGGCCGAAGTTCTCCACCACCTTCTCCAACAGCCGGGCCAGCGGATCCGGGTGGGTGAGCACAGTTCGAGCGTAGGACGTCAGCAGCGCTGCCTCGGTGCGCGCGCTGGTGGCCTGCTCGGCGAGCCGCGCTGCGCGGTCGACGGTGAACGCGACCACCATGCCGACGATCATCATCGCTATCAACGTCACCAGGTTCTGCGGCTCGGCGACGGTCAGCGTGTACAGCGGCGGGGTCAGGAAGAAGTTCAGCAGCCCGCCGGACAGCAGTGCGGCGACGATCGCCGGTGCCATCCCGCCGACCAGCGCGACGATGACGGTGGCCAGGAAGTAGCCGACGACGTCCGTGGACAACGCGCCGAAGCCGAACGCGTAGGCCACCGCCGTCACCGCGCTCGGCAGCAGCACCGCCAGCACCCAACCCCAGACCTGCCGGACCAAGGACAACGGGTTGCGGGCGATCTTCTTCAGCAGCGGCCGCCCGCCGGCTTCGGGGTGGGTGACCATGTGCACGTCGATGGCACCGGACTTCCGCACCGTCAGCGCCCCGATGCCCTCGTCGAACACCCGCGCCCAGCGGGATCGGCGGGAGGTTCCGACCACCAGCTGCGTGGCGTCCGCGGCGCGGGCGAACTCCAGCAGCGCCGCCGGCACGTCGTCGCCGACGACGGTGTGGAAGCTGGCGCCGACCGCATCCGCGAGCTTGCGGGCGCGGGCGACACCCACCGGCGAGACGCCCGCGAGGCCGTCGCTGCGCAGCACGTGCACCACCTGGAGCTCCGCGCCGGCACGAGCGGCGATGCGGCGGGCTCTGCGGATCAGCGTCTCGCTCTCCGGGCCGCCGGTGACGGCGACGACCACGCGCTCGCGGGTCTCCCAGGTGTCGGTGATCTTCTTCTCCGCGCGGTAGCGGCGCAGCGCCACGTCGACCTGGTCGGCCAGCCACAGCAGTGCCAGTTCGCGCAGCGCGGTGAGGTTGCCGGTGCGGAAGTAGTTGCCCAGCGCGGCATCCACCCGGTCGGCGGCGTAGATGTTGCCGTGCGCCATCCGGCGGCGGAGCGCTTCGGGGGTGATGTCGGCGAGCTCGATCTGCTCGGCGCGGCGAACCACCTCGTCCGGCACCGTCTCCTGCTGGCGGATGCCGGTGATCGCCTCCACGACGTCGTTGAGGCTTTCCAGGTGCTGCACGTTCACCGTGGACAGCACGTTGATCCCGGCGTCGAGCAGTTCCTCGATGTCCTGCCAGCGCTTCTCGTTGCGGGAGCCGGGGGCGTTGGTGTGCGCGAGCTCGTCGACGACCGCCACCTCCGGTTTGCGGGTCAGCACGGCGGCGAGGTCCATCTCGGTGAGCCCGACGCCGCGGTGCTGGACCTCCGCCCGCGGCACGACCTCCAGACCGTCGACCAGCGCGGCGGTGTTGGACCGGCCGTGGTCCTCCACGAAGCCGACCACCACGTCGGTGCCGCGCTGGGCCCTGCGGTGCGCCTCGTTGAGCATCGCGTAGGTCTTCCCGACGCCTGGTGCCGCGCCGAGGTAGATCCGCAGTTCCCCGCGCCGCCGTCCGTTCTCCGCCACGCTCCCAGTCTCCTACGACCCGCTGTTATTACTCGTCAAATCCCGCCGTCCCCCGGAGCGGTGTCAGTTTTTAGGCAAAACTGACACCACCCATCCCCCGAGCCGGAGGACACCCCGCCCCTGACCAGCAGCGTCACCCGGGTCTAGATGACAGCGGCGCGAAGCGCCACCGTGGGGGGCGGTGGTCGGGCGAAGGGCTGGCTCAATTTCGCGCGAAATTGACCACCTCCTGGCCGGCGGCCTGGTGGATGGCGACGTTGAGGGTCGTCGTGTTGACCGCTGGCTCGGAGATCACCCCACCTGTGGTGTTCTCCATGATCAGGCGCCGGACCTCGTTCAGCGGGAGCTTGGTGACGCGGGCTACGCGCGGTGCCTGGAGGTCCGCGTAGGCCGGGCTGATGTCCGGGTCCACGCCGCTGCCCGACGCCGTCACGGCGTCCGCCGGCACTTGCTCCCCCGCCACGCCCTCGCGGACGGCGATCGCGGCGCGCCGCTGCTGCACCACCGCCAACAGCCTCTCGTTGGCTCCGCCGTAGTTGGAACCTCCCGTGACCGACGGGTCGCCGGACGCCGACGGGCGGGTGTGGAAGTACGGATCGTGCGCCGGATCGGCCGGGACCGGGTCGATGCCGATCAACGACGACCCGACCACCCGGCCGTCCACCACGATCTGCGATCCCTCGGCGTTGGCCTGCAATCCGGGGATCCGGCTGATCCCCCAGATCGCCAGCGGGTACGCCACACCCAGCACGACCGTCGCCACCAGCAACAGCCGCAAGCCCGCCAACGTCTGCCGCAACAACGTGCTCTTCATCGGGTTACCTCTCCGGTTTCGCACAGTTTCAATGGAAACTGTGATCAGCCGTGGGTGGAAATTACAGTTTCAATTGAAACTGTGGTCCACCTCGGACGGTGGGATGTTCAGCCGATGCCGGGGATGAAGCGGATCAGCAGGTCGATCAGCCAGATGCCCAGGAATGGCGTGACGATGCCGCCCAGGCCGTACACCAGCAGGTTCCGCCGCAGCAGGGCGCTGGCGGAGGTCGGCCGGTAGCGAACTCCGCGCAGCGCCAACGGGATCAGCGCCACGATGATCAGCGCGTTGAAGACGACCGCGGACAGGATCGCCGAGGTCGGCGTGGCCAGCCGCATGATGTTCAGCGCGTCCAGTTGCGGGTAGATCGCCACGAACATCGCGGGCAGGATCGCGAAGTACTTGGCCAGGTCGTTGGCGATGCTGAAGGTCGTCAGCGCGCCGCGGGTGATCAGCAACTGCTTGCCGATCTCGACGATCTCGATCAGCTTGGTCGGGTCGGAGTCCAGGTCGACCATGTTCCCGGCTTCCTTCGCCGCCGCCGTGCCGGTGTTCATCGCCACCCCGACATCGGCCTGCGCGAGCGCGGGTGCGTCGTTGGTGCCGTCACCGGTCATCGCGACCAGCCGCCCGTCCTCCTGCTCCGCCTTGATCAGCGCCATCTTGTCCTCGGGCTTGGCCTCCGCGAGATAGTCGTCGACGCCGGCTTCGGCGGCGATGGCCTTGGCGGTGAGCTCGTTGTCACCGGTCACCATCACGGTGCGGATCCCCATCGCGCGCAGCTCGGCGAACCGGTCCGCCATGCCGGGCTTGACCACATCGGACAGTCGGATCACCCCCACCACTCGGGTAGTTCCGCCGCTGCGCTCGGCAACCACCAGCGGAGTCCCGCCCTGCGACGCGATTTCGTCGGTCAGCGCTACCACTTCATCCGGAACACCCTCGGCCCAGGACCGAATCGCGCTGGTCGCACCCTTGCGGATCTCGCGGCCGTCGATGTCGATCCCGCTCATCCGGGTCTGCGCCGAGAACTCGACCTCCTCGGCCAACAGCTCTGCGCCGCTCGCCTGCTCCGGCAACGAGAACTGCTCGGCGCAGAACACCACGATGCTGGTGCCCTCGGGAGTCTTGTCGGCCAGGCTCGACAACCGCGCCACGTCGGCCAGTTCGCGCAGCGTCACGCCACCGACCGGGAGGAGTTCGGTGCACCGCCGGTTGCCGAAGGTGATCGTCCCGGTCTTGTCCAGCAGCAACGTGTCCACGTCCCCGGCCGCCTCCACCGCACGACCGGACTTGGCGAGCACGTTGCGCTGCACCAACCGGTCCATGCCCGCGATGCCGATCGCCGACAGCAGAGCGCCGATGGTGGTCGGGATCAGGCACACCAGCAGCGCGGTCAGCGTGATCACCGACAGCAGCGAACCGGAGTAACCGGCCATCGGCTGCAGCGCCACGACCGCGAGCAGGAAGATGATCGTCAACGTGGACAGCAGGATCGTCAGCGCGATCTCGTTCGGCGTCTTCTGCCGCTGCGCGCCTTCGACCAGCGCGATCATCCGGTCCACGAAGGTCTCGCCGGGTTTGGTGGTGATCCGCACGACGATCCGGTCCGACAGCACGGTGGTGCCGGCCGTCACGGCCGAGCGGTCGCCGCCGGATTCCCGGATGACCGGGGCGGATTCGCCGGTGATCGCCGATTCGTCGACGGTCGCGATGCCTCGCACCACGTCACCGTCACCGGGGATGGCCTCCCCCGCCTCGACCACCACTTCATCACCGATGCGCAGCGCAGTTCCGGGCACGCGCTCCTCTGCGCCGTCGACCAGCCGCCGTGCGACGGCCTCGGTCTTGGTGCGCCGCAACGATTCCGCCTGCGCCCGGCCGCGCCCTTCGGCAACGGCTTCGGCGAGGTTGGCGAACAGCACGGTGAACCACAGCCACGCGGCCACCGAGATGCCGAACACGTTGGGCTCGAGCACGGCGAGCACGGTGGTTAGCACCGAACCCACCCACACCACGAACATGACCGGGTTGGCCAGCTGGTGCTTCGGGTTCAGCTTGCGCAGCGCTTCCGGCAACGACGTCCACAGCTGCTGCGGGCTGAACGCTCCCGCCGCGAGCTTGCGCGGACCGGTTTCCTCTTGTGCGGTACGAGGTTCCGCCAAGGTCGTGGTCATGCGAGGGCCTCCGCGATCGGTCCGAGGGCGAGCGCGGGCAGGAAGGTCAGCGCCGCGACGAGGACAACGGTTCCGCCGAGCAGTCCGGCGAACAGCGGGCCGGTGGTGGGCAACGTGCCCGCCGTGGTCGGAACGCGCTGCTGCGCGGCCACCGAACCGGCCAGCATCAGCACCGCGAGGATCGGCACGAACCGGCCGAACAACATCGCCAACCCGAGCGCGACCTGGAAGAAGTCGCTGGTGGCGGTGAGTCCGGCGAAGGCGCTGCCGTTGTTGTTGCCGGTGGAGGCGAAGGCGTAGAGGACCTCCGAGAGCCCGTGCGCCCCGGTGTTGGTCATGGCGTCTGGAGTAGACGGAAGCGCCAGCGCGGTGCCGGTGCCGAGCAGCACCATCGTCGGCATGGCCAGGATCGAGATCGCCGCCGCGGTGACCTCCCGCCGCCCGAGCTTCTTGCCCAGGTACTCCGGGGTGCGCCCGACCATCAACCCGGCCAGGAACACCGCGATCACGGCCAGCACCAGGATCCCGTACAGCCCGGATCCGACACCGCCCGGCGCGACCTCGCCGAGCAGCATGTTCAGCATCGGAACCAGCCCGCCAAGACCGGTGAAGCTGTCGTGCGCGGCGTTGACCGCACCGGTGGAGGTACCGGTGGTGGCGACCGCGAACAATCCGGACAGGAACAGCCCGAACCGCTCCTCCTTGCCCTCCAGCGCGCCACCGGCGGCCAGCGTGGCCGGGCCGTTCGGGTGGCTCTCGGCCCACCAGACGAGGGCGGTCATCAGCGCCATGATCGAGACCATCACCGAGAGCAGCACGCGGCCCTGGCGGTGGTCCCCGACCATGGTGCCGAAAGTGCGGGTCAAGGCCAGCGGGATCACCAGCAGCAGGAAGATCTCCAGCAGGTTGCTGACGCCACTGGGGTTGGAGAACGGGTGCGCCGAGTTGGCGTTGAGCACCCCGCCGCCGTTGGTGCCGAGCTCCTTGATGACCTCCTGGCTGGCGATCGGCGCGGTGGCGATGGTGTGCGCCTGCCCGTCCAGCCCCACCACGTGGATCCCGGCCTCCAAGCTCATCGCCCCGCCGAGCGCGATCAGCAGCACGGCCGCGACCGCCGCGATCGGCAGCAGGACGCGGGTGCAGCCGCGGGTGATGTCCACCCAGATGTTGCCGATGCGCCCGGTGCCCGCTGCGGCGAAGCCGCGCACCAGCGCGATCGCCACCGCCATGCCTACCGCAGCCGACACGAAGTTCTGCACGGTCAGCCCAGCCATCTGCACCGCGTGCCCGAGCGTCTGCTCCGGCACGTAGGACTGCCAGTTGGTGTTGGTCACGAAGCTGACCGCGGTGTTGAACGCCACCGCGGGATCCACCGCGCCGCGCCCCAAGCTCAACGGCAGCCACGGCTGCAACCGCTGCAACAGGTACAGCAGCGCGACGGACATCGCGGAGAAGCCGAGAACGCCTGCGGCGTAAGTGGTCCAGCGCTGCTGGGCGTCGGGCTCGACGCGCACCAGGCGGTACACCGCCCGCTCCACGCGCCAGTGCTTCTCGCTGGTGTAGACGTGCGCCAGGTAGTCACCGAGAGGTCGGTAGACCACCCCGATGGCGAGGACCAGGAGGCCGACCTGCACCAGGCCGACCGTCAACGTACTCATCAGAACTTCTCCGGCCGAACGAGAGCGACGAACAGATAACCGATCAACAGCAGCGCCAACACGCCCCCGGCGACGTTGGCCAGCAACGCGCTCACAACCGCTCCAAACCGCGCAATGTCAGGACGAGCACGAGAAACCCGCCGATCAGCACCAGGGCGAAGGCCAGATCAGCCACCGCTGCGCACTCCCTCACTCGGATCCGGGTCGCCGGGGTTGGCGACCGCCCAGATCAAGCGAAGCCCTCCCCGCTGATCAGGTGAAGGCCTCCAGACGGCACCTTGACGCGGTGGATCAACGCGTTGACGCGTTCTTGACATCCCGGTTTCAGCCCTTCCGACCGGTGTGCACGGATCGTGAGTGGGTCACTTCACTCAGCCAGTTGGTTTCATCAATGCAACGATCTCGTTAGCCTGAGAAAAGAGTTCCGGCGCGTGTCTGGGAACTCCTGAACTGCCCGCACGAAATCCGAACACCGAGAGGAGAACGGGCCATGTGCGGAATCTCCGGCTGGATCGACTTCCAGCGAGACCTCACCCGCGAACAACCCGCGATCGACGCCATGTGCGACACCATGTCCTGCCGAGGCCCCGACGCCCGCGGCACCTGGGTGGCCCCGCACGCCGCGCTCGGCCACCGCCGACTGGCCATCATCGACCTGCCCGGCGGCGCGCAGCCGATGACCTCCCCCGACGGCGACGTGGTGATCGTCTACAGCGGCGAGGCTTACAACTTCACCGAACTGCGCGACGAACTGCGCCGCCGCGGCCACCGCTTCACCACCGACAGCGACACCGAGGTCGTCCTGCACGGCTACCTGGAGTGGGGCGCGAAGGTCGCCGAGCACCTCAACGGAATGTTCGCCTTCGCCGTCTGGGACAGCCGCACCGAGCAGCTGCTGCTGATCCGCGACCGGATGGGCATCAAGCCGCTGTACTACTACCCGACCGAGCAAGGCGTGTTGTTCGGCTCCGAGCCCAAGGCGATCCTGGCCAACCCGCTGGCCGAGAAGGTCGTCGACGCCGACGGGCTGCGCGAGCTGTTCACGCCGGTCAAGACCCCGCGGCAGGCCGTGTGGGCGGGCATGAGCGAGGTCGAGCCGGGCACCGTCCTCACCGTCGACCGCAATGGCCTGCGCGAGCACACCTACTGGCAGCTGAGCGCCGTCGAGCACACCGACGACCAGCAGGCCACCGTGCAGCACGTGCGGGAACTGCTGGACGACATCGTCGCGCGGCAGCTGATCTCCGACGTGCCGCGCTGCGTGCTGCTCTCCGGCGGCCTGGACTCCAGCGCCATCACCGCGTTGGCCGGCCTCGAACTGAGCCGCAGCGGCGAGCAGGTGCGCAGCTTCGCGGTCGATTTCCTCGGCCAGGCCGAGAACTTCGTGCCCGACGACCTGCGCGCCACCCCGGACACGCCCTACGTGCACGACGTGGCCCAGCACGTGGGCTCGCAGCACCAAGACATCGTGCTCGCCCCCGACGCCCTGGCCGCCCCGGCGGCGCGCCGGGCCACCGTGCAGGCCCGCGACCTGCCAATGGGCATGGGCGACATGGACCAGTCGCTGTACCTGCTGTTCAAGGCCATCCGCGAGCACTCCACGGTGGCGCTATCCGGCGAGTCCGCGGACGAGGTGTTCGGCGGCTACCAGTGGTTCCACGACCCCAAGGTGCGCGAGGCCGACACGTTCCCGTGGCTGGCAGCGGTGCGCGCCCACCACGACGGCCAGTCGCAGGTGCTGGACCCGCAAGTGCAGGACGTGCTGAGCCTGGAGTCCTACGTGGCCGACCGGTACCGCGAATCGCTCGCGGTGGTGCCGACGTTGGACGGGGAGAGCGCCTTCGAACGGCGGATGCGGGAGATCAGCTACCTGCACCTGACCCGGTTCGTGCGGATCCTGCTGGACCGCAAGGACCGGATGAGCATGGCGGTCGGCCTGGAGGTCCGGGTGCCGTTCTGCGACCACCGCCTGGTGGAGTACGTGTTCAACGCCCCGTGGTCGCTGAAGAACTTCGACGGCCGGGAGAAGAGCCTGCTGCGCCACGCCACCGCGGACGCGCTGCCGAAGTCGGTGGTGGAGCGGGTGAAGAGCCCGTATCCGTCCACACAGGACCCGAAGTACGCGGCGGCCCTGCAGGGCCAGGTGTCGGACCTGGTCGCGGCGGGCAGCGAAGCCCTGTCCCTGCTGAACGGCGAGCTGCTGCGCGACGCCCTCGCCCAGGACCCGGCCAACATCGACACCCCGACCCGCTACACCTTCGAAAGGGCCCTCGACCTGGCCACCTGGTTCGACATCCACAACCCGACGATCAAGCTCTGACCCCGTCCGGGTGGTTCCACATTTCCCTAAAATTGGGCAGGTCCTGCGGAGGGCTCCCAATTTTAGGGAAATGTGGGAAGCTCCCCGCTCAGGACAGGGGTAGTAGGAGGCGTAAAGTGCTGCCGCCTGCCGGATTCGTGCGGAGTTCCACGCGGCCGTTGTGGGCTTCCTCCAACGCCGCCATGATCGCCAGGCCAAGCCCTGTACCACCCGTCGCGGGTGGCCGTCGTCAGGTTCGTCAGCACCTGCCGCAGCCGCGGACCATCTCCCTTGTAACCCCACGCGGTGCGCAACGCCAACCCGCGGCCCTTGCGGTCCAGGTGCAGCACCCGAACCCGGTCCATTGCACCGGCCAGCTCGTGCGCGACGCTCAGCGTCGCGTCGCTGCTGGCGTTGTCGACGATCGTGATGATCCAGGAGAACGGGAAGCCCGCGGTCAGGTGCTTGCTGAGCACCTCCAGGCACCCCGGCAGTGAATGTTCCTCGTTGTAGACCGGGATCACGACGTCGACCGTCGCAGTCCGGCGCGATGCCCGGCTCCCGACATCGAGCTGCTGCACGGCGCTCATCTCCCACCACCTCTCTTCCGGCTTCAGAACCCATCAAGCCGGACAGAGGTGCGAGCACCCTCGACAAACCCCGGGAACTACCTGGGAACCCAGGAGCACCGGTCCCGCTGGTCCAGATCACAGTTTCAATTGAAACTGTGATCCGTCGTGCCTGGGTTTTACAGTTTCAATTGAAACTGTGGAATCCCCGCACGGAACCGCACGGAACCGGGGCGCTCAGACGTGGGCGTTCCTCGGCTTGGGTTGGCACACCGGGCAGGTGTAGGAGGAACGGTTCATGAAGGCATCGCGGCGGATCGACGCGCCGCAGCGCGGGCACGGGCGGTCGAGCTGGCCGTACACCGCCAGCGACCGGTCGAAGTAGCCGGACTCGCCGTTGACGTTGACGTACAGGGCGTCGAACGAGGTGCCACCGGCGTTCAACGCGTCCTGCATGACCTCGGTGACGCCGTCGACGAGCTCGCGGATCTTGGGCCGGGTCAGCGTCGCCGTGGGCCGCGCCCAGTGCAGCTTCGCGCGCCACAACGCCTCGTCCGCGTAGATGTTGCCGATGCCGGACACCAGGCTCTGGTCGAGCAGCGCCCGCTTGATCCCGGTGCGCCGCGCCCGCAACCGCTCCACCAGCCTGTCCAGGTCGAAGGTCGGCTCCAGCGGATCGGGCGCGATGTGCTCGACCGGTTCGGGCACCGCAACGCCGTCCACCTCGACCAGATCCGCGAGATGCACGCCGCCGAACGTGCGCTGGTCGACGAATCGCAGCTCCGAGCCACCGTCGGCGAACCGGAACCGCACGCGCAGGTGCTTCTCGTCCGGGACGTCGGCGGGCTGCACCAGCAGCTGACCGCTCATCCCCAGGTGCACCACCAGCGCCTCACCAGCGGCCGACTGCGCATCTCCGTCGCCGAGCTCCAGCCACAGGTACTTGCCGCGCCGCCGAGCCGCGCTCAGGACCCGACCGGCCAGGCGCCCGGCGAGATCTTCCGGACCCGGCACGTGGCGGCGCACCGCCCGCGGATGCAGGACCTCAACACTGGACACCGTCCGGCCGATCGCGTGTTCGGAGACACCACGCCGGACGACCTCGACCTCAGGCAACTCGGGCACGAAAACATCTTCGACCACGCCCACCGGACAAAAACAGGCGGCCCCGCAGAAAGCGGGGCCGCAGAGCCTGTCTTCAATCTTCGAAACGAGCTTCAGGAGCTCAGGCGGAGTTCTCCGTGCCTTCGTCCTCCGGCTCGGAGAGCTGGCGCCAGGCTGCCTCCGCGGCCTTCTGCTCAGCTTCCTTCTTGGTGCGGCCGTCGCCGCGACCGTAGGTCTGCCCGCCGACGGCGACGTAGGCGCTGAACTCCTTGCGGTGGTCCGGCCCCTGCTCCTCGACCCGGTACTCGGGCACGCCCAGGCTGGCCGACGCGGTCAGCTCCTGCAGGCTGGTCTTCCAGTCCAGGCCGGCTCCGCGCTGCGGCGCCTCGGCCAGCAGCGGCTCGAAAAGCCGGTGGACCACGTCGCGCGCGACGTCGATGCCCTTCGCCAGGTACACCGCGCCGAGCACGGCCTCGAGGCCGTCCGCGAGGATGCTCGCCTTGTCACGGCCCCCCGTGAGCTCCTCGCCCCTGCCCAGGAGCAAGTACTCGCCCAGACCGCCCTCACCGAGACCGCGTGCGACACCGGCCAGCGCGTGCATGTTGACGACACTGGCGCGCAGCTTCGCGAGCTGCCCCTCCGCGAGATCCGGGTGATCGTTGTACAGGCGATCGGTGATCACCAGTCCGAGGACCGCATCCCCCAGGAACTCGAGCCGCTCGTTCGGCGGCAGGCCACCGTTCTCGTACGCGTACGAGCGGTGGGTGAGAGCAAGGGTGAGCAGCTCGACGTCGAGCTCGACGTCGAGCGCTGCCAACAGCGAAGCCCGGTCGATGTTCCGGACCCGCGGCTGCTTTCCCCCCACTTCGCGACCGCCGATCAGGCGGGCTGGACGACCTGGCGGCCGTCGTACTGACCACAGGCCGGGCAGACCACGTGCGGCAGCTTCTGCTCGCGGCAGGCGCCGTTGGAGCACTGCACCAGCGTCGGCGCCGAGGTCTTCCACTGCGACCGGCGGTGACGGGTGTTGGCCCGGGACATCTTGCGCTTCGGGACGGCCACGACTAGTTCTCCTCCTCGGTCCCGCCAAACCGCTCTTGCAGCGCGGCCCAGCGAGGGTCAATGGTCTCATGCGTGTGATCGGGGGCGAGTTCGGCCCACTTCACGCCGCACCCGGAGCACAGCCCCTGGCAGTCCGGCGAGCACAACGGTGCCGAGGGCAGCGACAGCAGCATCGCGTCCCGCACCACCGGTTCGAGGTTGATCAGGTCGTCCACGACCCGCTCCACCTCGTCGTCATCGCTGGTGGCGTCCGTGGCGCTGTCCGGGTAGGCGAACAGCTCCCGCACCTCGACCTCGACCTCGTCGGAGATCGGATCCAGGCACCGGACGCACTCACCGGCCAGGTGGGCCACGGCGGTACCCGACACCAGCACGCCCTCGACCACCGACTCGGCCAGCAGGTCGAGTTCGACCGGCTCGCCCTCGGGCACCTTGATCATGTCCAGCCCGAACCCGGTCGGCGCCGGGGCGTTGCGCGTGTAGGCGCGGCTGCTACCAGCGCGATGGCCGATCTCCCGGGTGTCGAGCACCCACGGGCCGACCTGCGCGGCTCGCGCATTGTGGTTCTGAGACATCACAAAGTTTCGGTGGTAATTCGATCGGGCAGTTTCGCGGCATCGGCGAACGACGCGAGCACCGATCCCATCGGCGACCGGGACGCCGTCCAAAGCCAGCTTTCCAAGGGTACGCGACCCTTCCCCAGCGGCGACACCAGGCCCCGCAGCGGGGATCAGTTCGCGGTGGCTCCGTTGCCCGGGCCCCACTCCTCGTAGTCGAACGGGGCGCCGACCGGGCTGCGCAGCTGCTGGCGCCCCTTGCCGACCGTGCGGAGGGTTCGGCCGAGGAGGTCTTCGAAGTCGGCGAGGCGGGAGTCCACGTAGGCATCGCACTCGGTGCGCAGGCGCTCGCCGTCCTCGTTGGCCTCTTCGACGATGCGCTTGGCCTCGTAGTTGGCCGCCTGCACCACCTCGGTGTCAGCGACCATGCGAGCCTGCTCGGCCTTGCCCTCGTGCACCGACTGCTCGTAGGCGGCTCGACCGGCCTGCACCATCCGGTCGGCCTCCGACTGCGCCCTGCTGACGTAGTCCTCGTACTCGCGGCGGCCGGCGGTGACCGCCTGCTCGGCCTGGCCGCGCGCGTCGGCGAGCATCCCGTCGGCCTGCTCGCGCGCGTCGGCGAGCAGCTGCTCGGCTTCGGCCCGGGCGGCGGCGATGGTGCGCTCGGCTTCACCGCGGGCGTCGGTGACCGACTTGTCGGCCTTCGCCTCGGCGGTGGAGACCACCTCGTCGCGGTGGTCGAGCACGTCCTGGGCGTCGTCCAGTTCCTGCGGGATCGCGTCCCGGACGTCGTCGAGCAGCTCCAGCACATCGCCGCGGGGCACCACGCACCCCGAGGTCATGGGAACGCCGCGCGCCTCTTCCACGATCGTGACCAGCTCGTCGAGGGCCTCGAACACCCGGTACACCTTGATCTCCCTGCCGTCGTAGCCGCCGCAGCGGCAAGCATCTCAGAACTCCCCGGAACCGATGATCACGGGCCGCTCCGCTCCCAGTCTGCCCGCGCCGAGCACCGGGGCGCGGGAAATCCGACGTCCGCGTGTCAAGACCAGGCCCACCAGCCACCCGAACCAGTGAACGCGGAACGCCTCCCCAAGAGGCCCGGGGAGGCGTTCCGCGTGGATCAGGCGATTCTCAGGCGTCGACGTTGGTCAGTTTGAAGCTGTCGTAGTGGTCTTCGGTGTAGAAGTACTCGCCCTTCTCACCGACGACGAAGCGGCGGGCGCCTCGGTCGTCGCTGCCGGGGGTCACCACGGTGTACTCGTGGTAGTAGCCGCTCGCGCAGTCGGGCAGGATGCCCTCCCGGTTGCTGAACACCGTGCCGTCCTGCGGGTACGGGTACGGGCCGCCCTTCTTGATCAGGTCCACCGTGTCGGTGGCCTCGGGCGGCAGCTGGGACAGGTTGACCTTCTCGAACTGCGAGGTGTCACCGCACGGGGCGGCCTGCACGGCCACCACCGGCGCGGAGACCGCACTCGTCTGGACGCCGACCAGACCCGCCACGGCGAGCAGGCCGACCATCAGCAGCTGCGCTGTCTTCGACGTGATCCGCATCATGGTCGGCAACGCTAGATGGCGACCATGATCACCTGCTGAAACTGACGTGAAACCGAAGTAGCCGCACTTCCATCGTGCGACGCCGGCTAACCCCGACGGCCTAAAGAGCTGGCTTCAACTCGACTTGCGTGGAGCCGCAAGCACCTCAGCCTCGTTCGGCCAAGCGTTCGCGCAGGCGCTGCTCAATCTTCGGCGGCACCAGGTTGGAGACGTCGCCGCCGTAGGTGGCGACCTCCTTGACCAGGGAGCTGGCCAGGAAGCTGTACTGCGGGTTGGTGGACATGAACATCGTCTCGACCCCGGACAGCTGCTGGTTCATCTGCGCCATCTGCAGCTCGTAGTCGAAGTCGCTGACCGCACGCAAGCCCTTGACGATCGCACCGATGCCGTTGGCCTTGCAGTAGTCCACGAGCAGGCCGTGCCAGGCGTCGATGCGCACGTTCGGCCACGGCTCGGTGACCTCGCGCAGCATCTCGAGCCGTTCCTCGACGGTGAACAGGCTCTTCTTGCTCTTGTTGATGAGCACGGCGACGACGACCTCGTCGAACAGCTTGGACGCTCGCTCGATGATGTCCAAATGACCGTTGGTGACTGGGTCATAAGAGCCTGGACACACGGCACGTCTCATGGGCGAGGACGGTAGCAGCCACCAGCAGAACCGCTCACGACGAAGTGTCACGCCCCACAGGCACGAGAACGTGGCTTATTTGCGTGGCGGTGCCCCGAATCCTGGAGCGGAGGGGTCACTGGTCTTCGTGCTCTGCCCAGTAGACGGCGGTGTCTCCGTAGCGCTTGCTGCGCAACGGGTGCAGGTTCGGGGGCCAGTCTGGTTCTCCGCTGCGGAGGGCTCGTTCGACGATCACCAGGCTGCCCGGCGCCGCCCAGCCGTTGTCGACCAGCGCGGTGAGGACCTGCTGCAGCTTCTCCTGCGGCAGGTCGTAGGGCGGGTCGGCGAGGACCACGTCGAAGGGTTGATCGGTCGGGCTGCTCAAAAGCGTTTCGGCCTTGGCCTGCGCCACGTGGACGTCGCGGAAGCCCAGCGAGGTGGCGTTGCGGCGCAGCATCGCCGCGGCGCGGCGGTCGTGCTCGACGAAGGTGGCGTGCGCGGCTCCGCGCGAGAGGGCTTCCAGGCCGAGGGCACCCGAGCCGCCGTAGAGGTCGAGCACTCGCGCGCCGGAGAGTTCCATCGCCGATTCCAGCGCGCTGAACAGGGCTTCCCGCACGCGCTCCGAGGTGGGTCTGGTGCCTTTCGGGGGCACATCGATGCGCCGCCCGCCCACGCTTCCGGCCACGATCCGAGTCACCCGTCCATCGTGGCGCACAGTCCCCGGCGCACCGTCCAGCGGGGCTCATTTGCGGTCATTTTACGCCGAGGCCCGAGGCTTCCCCGCTGCCGGGAGCAAGCAACGTGACAGTGCCCCGGGCGTAGGCTATTTGGTCTGCCCACCGCGCCAGACGGGGAGAAAGACACAGGTGTCCGAAGCGTCCATCAAGCAGGCCGAGATCGCGGTCGAGCAGCAGCACGTCGACCGGGTCTACACCCGTCTCGACGAGCTGCGCACCGAAGCCGAGGCGATGCGTGACAAGAGCTACGAGTACGGCCGGGAGGCGACGCCCGAGGCTCTCAACGAGCGCGACGTGATGCTGCACCACGCCAACCGGACGCTGCAGGCGCTCAACGCCGAGTCCGAGGGCCTGGTGTTCGGCCGCCTGGACTTCGCCAGCGGCGACGCGGTGCACATCGGCCGGTTGGGCATCCGCGACCCGCAGTTCGAGAACCTGCTGGTGGACTGGCGCGCCCCGCTGGCGTCGGCCTTCTACCAGGCGACCCCGGAGCACCCGCAGGACGTGGTGCGCCGCCGGGTGATCCGCTCCTCCCGCGAGCAGGTCGTGGACGTCTCCGACGACCTGCTGGACCCGGAGCGCGCGCCGGAGGACATGCGGGTGATCGGTGATGGCGCGCTGATGGCCGCGCTGACCCGCTCCCGCGGCGACTCGATGCGCAACATCGTCGCGACCATCCAGAAGGAGCAGGACGACGCGATCCGCGCTCCCGAGGGCGGGGTCACCGAGATCACCGGTGGTCCGGGCACCGGCAAGACCGCGGTCGCCCTGCACCGCGCCGCCTACCTGCTCTACCGGGACCAGCGGCGGCTCGGCGGTCCGGGCGTGCTCGTGATCGGCCCGTCGCCGGTGTTCATGTCCTACATCTCGCGGGTGCTGCCGTCGATGGGCGAGCACAACGTGGAGCTGCGCGCGCTCGGCGAGGTGCTGGACGGCATCAGCACGGCCAAGATCGACGACCCGCGCACCGCGGAGATCAAGGGCTCGTCGCGGATGGTGAAGGTGCTGCGGCGCGCGCTGCGGCTGCCGCCGCCGGAGGCCCCCGAGCGGCTGCAGATGTTCTACCGCGGCACGGTGCTGAAGCTGGAGGCCGACGACCTCAAGCGGATCCGCCGCTCGCTGCACAACAAGGGCCACCAGCCCAACAAGAACCGCATGCGGGCGGCCGACGCGCTGCTGGAAGCCCTGTGGCAGAAGGCGAGGCAGGCCGCCGACGAGAAGTTCCAGCCGGACCGGGCCCAGTTGATCACCGAGATCGGCGACCGCATCGAGTTCCACCGGTTCCTGGTCGCCTGGTGGCCGCCGACGTACCCGATGCAGGTGCTGCGCTGGCTGTCCGATCCGACGCGGTTGTCGCAGGCGGCGCGCCGGTTGCTGTCGGCCGAGGAGGTCGACCTGCTGGCGAAGTCGTGGACCGAGGTGACCGAGTGGACGGTCGCCGACATCGCCCTGATCGACGAGCTGCGCGGACTGGCCGGCCCGCCGCCGAAGCGCCGCCGCGGCGAGGGCGAGCCCGAGCAGCCGAGGCGTGCGGTCAACTACGACGAGTACGCGCACGTGGTGATCGACGAGTCCCAGGACCTCTCGCCGATGCAGTGGCGAATGGTGGGTCGCCGCGGTCGCCACGCGAGCTGGACGATCGTGGGCGACCCGGTGCAGTCGTCCTGGCCGGACGCCGAAGAAGCGGCGACCGCGCGCCAGGAAGCGCTGAGCGCGCAGCGCACGCACCGCCGCTTCACGCTGCGCACCAACTACCGCAACTCGGCGGAGATCTTCGCGCTTGCCGCGGACGCGGTCCGCGACCTGGTGCGCGCCGACGACCTGCCGGAGGCGGTGCGCACCACCGGCATCGAGCCGACGGTGCGCGAGGTCCCGTCCGGGCAGCTGCCGGAGGCGGTGCGCAAGTCCGCGGCGGAGCTGGTGGCGGCCGCGGAGGGCACCATCGGCCTGATCACCACGATGGCCCGCCGCGACGAGGTCCGCGCCTGGCTGTCCACTGTGGACGCCGAGGAATCGGAACGGCTGCGCGTGGTCGGCAGCCTGGAGGCCAAGGGCATGGAGTACGACGCGGTGGTGGTCATCGACCCGGACGGCCTGGCAGCGGAGTCCAGCACCGGCCGCCGAGCCCTCTACGTCGCCCTCAGCCGAGCCACCCAACTCCTCACCGTCGTCCACCCCCGCTGACACCCCACACGAAGAGCGCCTTCCGCCACCCAACGGACGGCGCTCTTCGCGTGCTGCGGCCATGCACGACTCAGGATTCAGGCACAGAACACTCGTGCGAACAAAAGGTCGATCTACTTTCCACGCTAAAGTCACGTGGACCACGTGATAGCTTGTGGATATGGGTAGCAGAAACGTCACAGTCCAGCTGGACGAAGCTGTAATTCAGCGCGCGAAGATCGCAGCAGCGCGCAGGAACACGTCGCTAAGCGGACTTCTGGCCCAGCAGATCACCAAGATCGCCGATGCGGATGAACGCTACGAGCAGGCCAAACGCGATGCCTTCGAGCTCATGGACGAGGCGGCGCGGTCCGGCGAAGGCGCGCCATCCTGGACCCGTGAGGAGCTCTACGACAGGTGACTCCTGAATTCAAGTTCATCGACACGAACATCCTGGTCTACGCGCACGCCGTGCACGACGGCGATCTGCGCGCCGCACAAGCTCGCCAACTGCTCAAAGAGCTCTGGGCAACGGAGACCGGGGTGCTGAGCACCCAGGTTCTCCAGGAGTTCTACTCCGTCGCCACGAAGAAGACGAAGCTGCCTCGCGACACCGCTCGCAAGGTGGTGGCGAAGTACGCCGAGTGGGATCCGATCCGCGTCGACCCGCTGCTGATCGTCTCGGCCAGCAAGCTGGAAGAGGAGCACACGCTTGCGTTCTACGACGCGCTCATCGTCGAGGCCGCATTGCGCTCGGGCGCCGCGAAGCTCCTCACCGAAGACATGCAGCACGGGCGACGCTTCGGGAACCTCCTGATCGAGAACCCTTTCCACAGCTGAGGAACACCGGGCGACCACATCCTGACACGTCCGGTCACCGGCGCTGAAGGGGCCGAACAGCGGAGCGCGGGCCGCCCCGCAAGGACGACCCGCGCTCCGGTCCGGATCAGCCGAATTCGATGATCAGGTCTCCACCTTCGACCTGCTGCACGGCACCGATGGCCAGGCGCTTGACCTGACCAGTGGTCGGAGCGGTGATCGCCGCCTCCATCTTCATCGCTTCGATGGTGGCGATGGTCTGCCCCGCCTCCACGGCGTCGCCCTCACCGACCGCGAGGGTCACCACGCCGGCGAACGGAGCCGGGACGTGTCCAGGGTTCGAGCGGTCCGCCTTCTCCGCGATCGGGAGGTTGGTGGCCACCGAGCGGTCGCGGACCTGGATCGGTCGCAGCTGACCGTTCAGCGTCGCCATCACCGTGCGGAGGCCGCGGTCGTCCGGCTCGCTGATCGCTTCGAGACCGATGAGCAGTCGCACACCCGGTTCGAGGTCGACCGGGAACTCCTCCCCCGGCCGCAGGCCGTAGAAGAAGTCCTTGCTGCGCAGCAGCGAAGTGTCGCCGTAGGCCTCGCGGTGCTCGGTGAACTCCTTGGTGGGCTTGGCGAACAGCAGCCGGTTCAGCGTGGTGCGACGGTCCGAGGCCAGGCCCGAACGGTCCTCTTCGGACAGTTCCGCGAGGCGCCGGACCGCGGTGCGGCCCTCCAGCGCGCGGGTGCGGAACGGCTCCGGCCAGCCCGCCGGCGGCTCGCCGAGCTCACCCTGCAGGAAGCCGATCACCGAGTCCGGGATGTCGAACTTGCGCGGGTCCGCCTCGAAGTCGGACGGGTCAACCCCGGCGCCGACCAGGTGCAGCGCGAGGTCACCGACCACCTTCGACGACGGGGTCACCTTGACCAGCCGGCCGAGGATCCGGTCGGCCGCGGCGTACATCGCCTCGATCTCCTCGAACTTGTCGCCGAGGCCGAGCGCCACCGCCTGGGTGCGCAGGTTGGACAGCTGACCGCCGGGGATCTCGTGGCGGTAGACCCGGCCGGTCGGCGAGGCCAGCCCGGCCTCGAACGGCTGGTAGATCTTGCGCACCGACTCCCAGTACGGCTCCAGGTCGCACACCGCCTGCAGGTCCAGCCCGGTGGCGTGCTCGGTGTGGTCGGTCGCGGCCACCACCGAGGACAGCGCGGGCTGCGAGGTGGTGCCGGACATCGAGGCCGTCGCGGCGTCCACCGCGTCCGCCCCGGCCTGCACGGCCGCCAGGTAGGTGGCCAGCTGGCCGCCCGGCGTGTCATGGGTGTGCAGGTGCACCGGCAGGTCGAATTCCTCGCGCAGCGCGGATACCAGCTTCGCCGCGGCCGGCGGACGCAGCAGACCGGCCATGTCCTTGATGGCCAGCACGTGCGCCCCGGCATCGACGATCTGCTCGGCCAGACGCAGGTAGTAGTCCAGCGTGTACAGCTGCTCGTTCGGGTTGGACAGGTCGGCGGTGTAGCACAGCGCGACCTCGGCGACCGACTTCCCGGTGGCCCGAACCGCTTCGATGGCCGGGCGCATCTGCTCGACGTCGTTGAGCGCGTCGAAGATGCGGAAGATGTCGATGCCGGTGTCGGTGGCCTCCTGCACGAAGTGCTCGGTCACCTCGGTCGGGTAAGGCGTGTAGCCGACGGTGTTCCGGCCGCGCAGCAGCATCTGCAGGCAGATGTTGGGCACCGCGTCGCGCAGCTTGGCCAGCCGCTCCCACGGGTCCTCGGCGAGGAACCGCAGCGCCACGTCGTAGGTCGCGCCGCCCCAGCACTCCAGGGACAGCAGCTCCGGCGTCATCCGCGCCACGTGCGGCGCGACGGCGAGCAGGTCCTTGCTGCGCACCCGGGTCGCGAGCAGCGACTGGTGGGCGTCGCGGAACGTGGTGTCGGTGACGCCCACACCCTTCGACTCGCGCAGCCAGCGCGCGAAGCCCTCCGGCCCGAGCTCGACCAGCTTCTGCTTGGAACCGGCCGGCGGCTCCACCGACAGGTCGGCCGCGGGGAGCTTGAACACCGGGTCCGGGGTGGTCGGGCGCTCGCCGTTGGGGCGGTTGACGGTGACGTCGGCGAGGTAGTTGAGCAGCCGGGTGCCGCGGTCGGCGGAGTGCCGGGCGGTCAGCAGGTGCGGACGCTCACCGATGAACGAGGTGGTGACCCGACCCGCCGCGAAGTCCGGGTCGTCCAGAACCGCTTGCAGGAACGGGATGTTCGTGGACACGCCGCGGATGCGGAACTCGGCGACGGCTCGCCGTGCCCGCGCCACCGCGGTCCCGAAGTCCCGGCCGCGGCAGGAAAGTTTGACCAGCATCGAGTCGAAGTGCGCGCTGACGCTGGTGCCGGCGAACGCGGTGCCGCCGTCCAGGCGGATGCCCGCGCCGCCCGGCGAGCGGTAGGCGCTGATCATGCCGGTGTCCGGGCGGAACCCGTTGGCCGGGTCCTCGGTGGTGATGCGGCACTGCAGGGCGGCGCCGCGCAGCCGGATCGAGTCCTGGGTCATGCCGAGGTCGTCCAGCGTCTCCCCGGCGGCGATGCGCAGCTGCGACTGCACCAGGTCGGCGTCGGTGACCTCCTCGGTGACCGTGTGCTCGACCTGGATTCGCGGGTTCATCTCGATGAACACGTGGCGGCCCTGCTCGTCGACCAGGAACTCCACGGTGCCCGCGTTGACGTAGCCGATCTTGCGGGCGAAGGCGACCGCGTCGGCGCAGATCCGCTCCCGCAGCTGCGGGTCGAGGTTGGGGGCCGGGGCGATCTCGATGACCTTCTGGTGGCGGCGCTGCACCGAGCAGTCCCGCTCGTAGAGGTGGATCACGTTGCCCGCGCCGTCGGCGAGGATCTGCACCTCGATGTGGCGCGGGTTGACGACCGCCTGCTCCAAGAAGACGGTGGGGTCGCCGAAGGCCGACTCCGCCTCGCGCATCGCCGCTTCCAGCGCTTCGCGCAGCGCCGACGGCTGGTCGACGCGCCGCATGCCGCGTCCGCCACCGCCGGCGACGGCCTTGACGAACACCGGGAACGTCATGTCCTCGGAAGCCGCCAGCAGCTCGTCGATGTCGCGGGACGGCGCGGAGGAGTCCAACACCGGTACGCCGGCCTCGCGGGCGGCGGCGACGGCGGTCGCCTTGTTGCCGGTCATCTGCAGGATCTCGTGGCTGGGGCCGACGAAGGTGATCCCGGCTTCCTGGCAGGCCCGGGCCAGATCGGGGTTCTCGGACAGGAACCCGTAACCGGGGTAGACGGCGTCAGCACCCGCCTGCCGCGCGGCCTTGATGATCTCCTCGACGGAGAGGTAGGCGCGGACCGGATGGCCGGGTTCGCCGATCTCGTAGGATTCATCGGCTTTCAGGCGGTGCAGCGAGTTGCGGTCTTCGTGCGGGAACACGGCCACGGTGCCCGCACCCAGCTCGTAGGCGGCACGGAAGGCGCGAATCGCAATCTCACCGCGGTTGGCGACGAGAACCTTGCGGAACATACCGGCTCCTCGGTTGGCGGGTGTCGGTCAGTGCCAGCACGATACCGCGAAAATTCCCCCTTCCGGGAGAAGATCCCGAGTGATGGACACCTCCATGTCCCCATGACCTGCTCAAACAACACTTCCGAGCAAGGTTTGGACCAAAAGAAATTTCTATTGATTTTCTATAATCTCAATTATTGATCTCATATTTCCGGCCAGCTATGGCGCCTGCCGGGATCACCACCGAACGCCGACACCACTTGAAGTAGTTGTCAATGACCCACAGTAACCTGCGCGTCGTGGCAACGCGGGTGATCTACATCGACGATTCCGGCTCAGAAGCAGCCAGGCTCAACGTGTTCGGCTGGGTCGAGGTCGCCATCGAGTCCTGGAAGGAGGCACTGCAGGACTGGCTGGACTGGCGCCGCGAGCTCTACCGCTCGATTGGCATCCCGACTGACTACGAACTGCACGCCACGAAGTTCGCGGGCGGACGCGGCCGACCGACCGGCACTGCTTGGGACACGATCAAGTCTCAGCGGGCTCCCGTCATCACCGACGCGCTGCGCACTCTCGTCGAGCTCCCCGGTCTGTCCGCAGGAGCGGCGTTCCAGCGGACAGACCGAGGAACCAAGCACCACCTCGCCAAGGCCGACACCTACGCCCGCCTGGTCCGGCACCTCGATGCCCGGTTAACCGCCAACGACGACTTCGGCCTGGTTGTCATGGATGGTGAAGGCACGGACCCCAGCTATCGCGCCGCTCATCGAGAGCTCAAGCTCGACGCGCGCTCCTTGATCGAGGACCCCTTCTTCCTGCATTCCCACCACAGCCAGTGGGTGCAAATGGCCGACCTCGTCGCCTACGCCGCGTACATGCGCCTGGAGCGAATTCCCGCCAAGTCCCACACCTGGCAGTGGTACGACATCATCGCAGCCAGCGCCTGCACCGGTCACGGACCGCTCGACCTGAAAGCGCCCTGAAAAAAGCTAGACCCGTGATCCCATGTACATGGGGACGGGTCCGCGTCGGCAACAGTACACATCGAGCGCACCGGAAGCAACGACGCCCCCAGACCGGTCAGGTTTTTTCGAGGTATTCCGCTCGGTCGGCGTCGACTACTTCGGCGACCATCCGGGCCAGGCCCGGTTGGTTTCGGAGGGTGGGGTCCTGTTCGACGATGTGGGCCGCTTCGTCACGGGCCGCCGCGATCACGTCCTCGTCGCGGAGCAGGGACAGCATCTTCAGACCCGACTTGCGGCCGGACTGGGCCGCGCCGAGAACGTCGCCTTCGCGGCGCAGTTCCAGGTCCAGGTGGGCGAGTTCGAAACCGTCGGTGGTCGAGGCGACCGCATCCAGCCGCTCGCGCGTGGTGGTGCCGCCCACGGCCTCGGTGACCAGCAGGCACAGGCCTGGCGCGCTGCCTCGGCCGACGCGACCGCGCAGCTGGTGCAGCTGGCTCACGCCGAACCGGTCCGCGTCCATGATCACCATCACCGTGGCGTTCGGGACGTTCACACCGACCTCGACCACGGTGGTCGCCACCAGCACGTCGACCTCGCCGTCGGCGAAGGCTCGCATCACCGCATCCTTGTCATCGGCGGCCAGCCGTCCGTGCAGGATGCCGATCCGCAGGCCGGCCAGCGGTCCCGCCGCGAGCTGTTCGGCCACGTCGAGCACCGCCAGCGGCGGACGACGCTCCTCGCCGTCCTCGGGCGGCGGTTCCTCGCCGCCCCCGTCGCTGTCGTCCACGGCGGCCTTGCGGGTCTTCTTCTTGCCCTTGTCCGCGGTCTCCTCGTCATCGCCGATCCGCGGGCACACCACGTAGACCTGGTGCCCGGCCGCGACTTCCTCGTGGATGCGCGTCCACGCCCGCTCCAGCCAGTTCGGCTTCTCCGCCACCGGCACCACGCTGGTGCTGATCGGCGAGCGCCCCTGCGGAAGTTCGCGCAGCGCCGAGGTTTCCAGGTCTCCGTAGACCGTCATCGCCACTGTGCGCGGGATGGGCGTCGCGGTCATCACCAGCACGTGCGGCGACGTCTCCTCGCCGCCGCGGGCCCGCAGCGCGTCGCGCTGCTCCACACCGAACCGGTGCTGCTCGTCGACCACCACCAGGCCCAGATCGGCGAAGGACACCCGGTCCTGGATCAGCGCATGCGTGCCGACCACGATCCCGGCTTCACCGGAAGCCGCCTCCAGCAACGCCTTCTTGCGCTGCGCGGCACTGAGCGAACCGGTCAGCAGCGTGACCCGCGTGGCTTCTTCGGCGCCGCCGAGCTCGCCCGCCATGGCCAGGTCACCGAGCAGTTCCCGCAGCGAGCGGGCGTGCTGCGCGGCCAGCACCTCGGTCGGGGCGAGCATCGCCGCCTGCCGACCGGCGTCGACCACCTGCAGCATCGCGCGCAGCGCCACGACCGTCTTGCCGCTGCCGACCTCGCCCTGCACCAGGCGGTTCATCGGGTGCTCGACGGTCAGGTCCTCGGCGACCTGCTCGCCGATCTCGCGCTGCCCCTTGGTCAGCTCGAACGGCATCCGCTGGTCGAACGCAGCCAGCACACCGTCGTCGCGACGCGGGCAGACCGGCGCCGGGTGCGACTGGTTCGAACCGCGCAGCTGCGCCAGCACCAGCTGCACCGACAGCGCCTCGTCCCACTTCAGCCGGTCCTGGGCGGCTGCCACGTCGGCGAAGCTGTGCGGCCGGTGGATCTTGCGCAGCGCTGACTCCAGGTCGGCCAGCCCCAGCCGGTCGCGCATCTCCGGGGGCAGCTGGTCGTCGGTGCCGTCCCAGACGTCGAGCACCTGCCCCACGCAGCGCGCGATGGACCACGACGGCAGGCCCTGCGCCGACGGGTAGACCGGGATCAGCGCGGAGGCGAACTCCTCGGCAGCCGAACCGATGTCGGTGGCTTCGTCGTCGAACAGCTGGTACTCGGGGTGGGCGAGCTGCAGCTGCCGGCGGTAGGAGGTGACCTTGCCCGCGAACATCCCGCGCCGGCCCACCACCAGCTCCCGCTCCCGCCAGGCCTGGTTGAAGAAGGTGCAGCTCAGCGACCGGTGCCCGTCGGTGATGCGGGCTTCGACGATGGTGCCGCGGCGGGACTTCATGGTGCGCTTGGTGACCCGCTCGACCTTCGCCAGCACGGTGGCGTGCTCGTCGATCTCCAGACCGGCGATCGCGGTCAGCTCACCGCGCTCGGCGTAGCGGCGCGGGTAGTGGCGCAGCAGGTCGCCGACGGTCACCAGGCCCAGCGCCGTCTCGAGCGCCTTGCCGGACTTGGCGCCGAGCACCCGGTCGAGCTTCGCGTCCAATGTGGTCACAGCTGGTCCTCCGCCACGCGCGTCGTCACCGGTCAGGCACCCAGCAAATTAGTGCCTGTCTTCGATCCTGGTATTTGGTCTTCGTCTTTGAAACGCCGAAGGCGTTTAACCCACCCTCGGCGCTTGCACCGCCGCGGGTTCTCAGCGTTCGCCTGGCGAGGACGGCCCAACTGCCGTGTATTGGCATACATCAAGTTGGGCACCCGCAGACCAGGCGGGCGCTGAGGTTCCGCTACCCACACCGCCACGCAAAACGAGTTCGCCAAACAAGTTCTAGCGGACCGCACCGACGTCCCGATCAGTCGGTGGCGCCTCCGCGGTACGGCTGCCCAGCCGCCAGCCCAGCCAACCCGCGAGCGCGCCGCCGAGCAGCAGCCAACCCGAACCGGGCGGATCGATGGCGTCCCGGAAGCTCGGCGCGTCCAGGTTGGCCACCGTGGTCAGCACCACCGTGCCGAGCATCGTCGAACCGAACACGCCCAGCGCCGCCGAGGCCCAAGCCCGGCCGCGGCGCTGCAGCACACCGCCGAAGCCGAGCGCGCACCAGACCGCGGCGACGACCAGCCACCAGACGAGCTGCTCGAACAGGAAGTCGCGCAGCGGGCTGGAGTCCTCCGGAGCCCCGGAGAACGTCCACTCGACGGTGATCGGCTCGGGCAGCCTGGAGTGCAGCGCCATCGGGACCAGCAGCATCAGCAGCGCGACGAGCAGCGTCCAGCCACCCACGAACCAGAGGTACCGCCTCCGGACATCCACGCCGCTCTCCGCTCACCTCGACGACCGGTGATGACAGTACCGGCTACCCAGGTCATCCCTCACAGCGCAGAGCGTTCGGTGACCAATGCGTTGACCAGCTGCGCGCCGCGTTCCGGGTGGTCGACGCTGATGTAGAAGTTGCGGCCCGAGGTCAGCCGCAGCGCCAGGCACTCCCCGCTTCGGAGCATGATCGCCGTGCGGCTGGGCAGCATCCGGTAGCCCCAACCGCCGATCTCCATCGCGCGCCGGGTCTCCACCCCCGCGCTCTCGATCTGCTCGAGCCGGATCAGCCGAACCGGCCAGCGCAGCAGGCCGAACGAGGTGCGCACCCCGCGCTCATCGACCTGCACCCGCGCCGAGGCGACGACGAGGACGACCACCCCGGCCATCAGGAACGGCAGCGCGGGGAGCCAGAGCTGCAACGCCAGCTGCACGACCCCGGCCAGCGTCAAGATCCCGCCGATGACCTGCAACGTTCGACTCCGCACCGAGGACACCCACACCGCGCGCTCGCTCGGCTTCAGCTCGAGTTCGGCGACCTCGCCGGCCTCCCCGGTCGGTGCATCCAGGCCGCGGTTTCCCAGCCACCAGCCGAGCCAGCCGCCCAGCCCGGCGACGACGAGCATCGGCAGCACCTGCCAGACCGGCATCGGCCTGGCCTGCTGCCACTCGGCGACGTCGAGGTTCGCCCCCGTGGTCAGCAACGACATGCCCATGACGAACACCGCACCGGCGCCGAGGATCGCTGCCGCATTGCCCCGAGCGGCCCGTCGCTCCCAGCCGCGCACCGCGACGGCGACGGCGACCACCACGACGACCAGCCAGCTGACCAGGTCGATCATCAGCATTCCGGTCAACGACATCGAGTCGTTCGGCGCCCCGGAGATGCCCCAGCGTGAAGCCATCGGATCCGGCAGCCGGTCCCGCACGGCGAACGTTCCGACGAGCAGCGCCGCGGTCACGGCAGCCACCCACAGACCCGTCGCGACGGAGAATCGGGTGCGGTAGGTCATCTCGCCTCCTGCTTATCGGCTTCTATCCACTCGACGACGTCGTCCGGCCGGTAACCGTGCCGCGCGGCCTCGGCCAGCAGCTCCTGGAGCTTCTGCCGCAGCGCCGCTTCCGGATCCGGACGGTTCAGCACGGTCACCCCGCGCCCGCGTCGGAACTCCAGCAGCCCTTCTTCCCGCAGCTGCCGCAGCGCGCGGAGCACGGTGTTGGCGTTGATCCGCATCGCGACCGCGAGGTCCCTAGCGGGCGGCAACCGGTCCCCCGGCTCGACCTCACCTGCCGCGATGGCACGCCGGATGGCGTCCGCGGCCTGCTCGTGCAGCGGACGCTCGTCGTTCAGATCCAACGAGAGCAACATGATGCTATTAACACTAGCACCATTAATTTCTTACACGTCGCCGATGTGTTCAGATGACCGTGAAGGGCCTTGCTGACCAGCGAAGATAGTGCTGGCTACTCCACGCCGAGGAGGAGCAGTGCGCCGAGCTCTCCTGCCGGGTAGCCGGCGAGCTCGACCTCCGGGTGGGAGCGGCGGAGGTGATCGGCCAGGACGTCGGCCAGGCTGGGCGGGGCGTCGGCGTGGATCAGCGCGGTGACCAGCTCGCCCCCGGTGCTGAGCATGCGCGCCGCGAGATCCCGGGCAGCCGTCGGCACGTCGTCGCCGATCAGCACCACATCACCGTCGATCAACCCGAGCACGTCGCCCGGACGACAGCGACCGACCCAGGTCAGCGCCTCGGCGTCGGCGATGCGCAGCTCCCCGCGCCGGGTCGCCGCCGCGGCTTCAGCCATCGCGACCTGGTCGTCGGCCCGACGCCGCGTCACGTCGTGCACCGCCAACGCGGCAAGCCCCTGCACCGGGGACGCCGTGGGCACCACGACGACATCCGCACCTTCAGCACTCGTTCCGGCAGCAGCCCGCTCCACCAGCACCGCGGTGCCTGGATCGTTGGGCAGCACTACGACGTGCGCCGCCCCGGTCGCCTCGACCGCCTCGCCGAGCCGTTCGGGCGTCGGCTCCGGACCGACGACGAGCACGTCAGCGCCTTCTGCGGCGAACAGCTCCCCCAGCTCTTCGCTGGGCACGCAGGCCAGCACCGCTGCCTCGCGCGCGAACGCGGCCTGCTGGTCGGCGAACCGGGTCACCTTGATGTTGCGCACCCGGCCGCTGTCGATGCCCGATTCGATCACCGCGCCGATCTCGTCGCAGTGCACGTGGACGGCCCACGAACCCACGCCGTCACCGACCACCGACACGCAGTCGCCCAGACCGCACAGCACCTCGCGCAGCGCCGCCGCGCGCTCCTCGTCGGTGTCGCCGAGCAGGTACATGACCTCGTACTCGTACTGCGATTCGTGTTCCAGAACACCCGATTCGCCAGGCTGTGGAGCAGCCGGGGCGAGCTGCTCGCCGTCCCTGACGACCGCGTGCAGTGCGTCGAGGACCACCAGGAAACCGCGCCCACCAGCATCGATGACCCCGGCGTCCGAGAGCGCGGAAAGCTGCGCCGGCGTCGCGGCCAAAGCGTCGATGGCAGCCCGAGTCGCACGGTACACCGCGACATCCACCTGATCCGCCCCAGCCGCACCGCGAGCCGCAGCCCGCAGGACCGACAGCGCAGTGCCTTCGACGGGCTCGGCGAGCGCCTCGCGGGCGAGCTCGTCAGCCCGGGTCAACGCGGCGTGCAGATCGCGCCCGTCAGCGGCCGCCACGTCCCGGAGTTGCTCAGCCACACCGCGCATGGCCTGCGAGAGCAGCACTCCCGAGTTCCCGCAGGCGCCGCCGAGCGCTCCCTTGGCGAGGGCGCCGAGGACTCCGCCGAGGGTGTCGGGCGCGGCCGCGTCCAGCTCGTCCACCGCGGCTCGCATCGTCTGCAGCAGGTTGGTGCCGGTGTCCCCGTCGGCGACCGGGTAGACGTTGATCCGGTCGATCGCGGCGCGCTCCGCGACGAGCGCAGCCAGGGCCAAGTCCGCCCAGCGCCGGGCCGCCGCCGCATCCAGCGTCCGCAACAACCGGACCTCCTCCTACGATCGGATTCGCCTGACCCTAGTCCCGTCCGGGGCGACGCGCCCCCACCGCCGGAGGAGTGGTCAACGGTGGGATACACTCATCCGGTCCCAGGGTGGCGATGACCCAGGGCGTCCGGATTTCCGGGCTCAGGTCGCCGCCAACGGCGGTGAACAGCAAGCTCTCACGCAAGTGGGAGTCGCTTGCGTGGCTCTCATCGCTGTAACCGTCAAGCAAAGTAAGGGGTGTCTGACGTGGCTGCCGTCTGCGACGTCTGCAAGAAGGGACCTGGCTTCGGCAACTCGGTCTCGCACTCCCACCGGAAGACTCGGCGCCGGTGGAACCCGAACATTCAGACCGTGCACGCCAAGATCGGCCTGTCGCAGCGCAAGCGCATGAACGTGTGCACCTCCTGCCTGCGAGCTGGCAAGGTCGCGCGCGGCTGAAGCACAGCGCGTTAAACCCCGAGGTCGTTCAAGGACCTCGGGGTTTTTGCTGTCCCTGGAACCACTAAGAAGCGTGGTTGCGCCACTGGGGCTCCACCTTCTCCCACTCGGCCGCCCAGGCCGCGAGCCGCCGGTGGGTGACCCAGGCGCGCGCGCCGAGCAGGCCCAAAGTGGTCACCAGCGCAGCTCCGAACAGGACTCCCGCTCCGGCCAAACCCGCAGCTTGCGTCGCTTCGGCACTGGTGAGCGGCGGGGCGACCAGCTGATCCTGGTCGTCCACCCAGATCGGAAGCGTGCCGGCGGCTGGCGCCCGAGACGGCAGGTCCACCACCCCGAACCGATCACCGGGCGGCTGACCCCAATGCACCGCGACCGGCCGATGCCCCGTCGCGCTGCTGGGCAGATCGGCCACCACCGACGCCACCACCTGATGCCTGGTGGCCTGCTCCTGCTCGACCACGGCGAGGCGGTTGTTCAGCTCCTCACGCGCCACCAGCAGCGCCACCACCGTGGCTGCCGCCACGATCAGCACGACGAGCAGCAGTGCGATCGGTTCGAAGAGATCAGTGCGCCGACGCAGCGGGTTTGCACCCGGGAACAGCCTGCGGACCAGGCATCGCAGGCAGCTGGTGTTCCGGTCGGCTCCCATGACGAGCCTTCTTCCGCCCAGAGCGCAACTTCCGGCAAGGGCAAATGTACGACGGGGCGGAAACGAAATCCAGACTGGATGACCAGCGGAAACGCGAGTTACGGGAGCTTCCAGTCGATGGGTTCGACACCCTTGGCGGCCAGCAGCTCGTTGACCCGGCTGAACGGCCGCGAACCGAAGAAGCCGCGGTCGGCCGACATCGGGCTCGGGTGCGGTGACTCGACGCAGTCCACGCCCGGCATCAGCGGGCGGAGGTCGCGCGCGTCACGGCCCCACAAGATCGCCACCAGCGGCTTCTCGCGGGCGGCGAGCGCGGTGATGGCCTGCGCGGTGACTTGCTCCCAGCCCTTGCCACGGTGCGAGCCGGGCTTGCGTGGTTCGACCGTCAGGCTCCTGTTGAGCAGCAGTACGCCGCGCTCGGTCCAGGGCGTCAGGTCGCCGCTGGTCGGCTTCGGGTGGCCCAGGTCCTCGGTGTACTCGCGGTAGATGTTGACCAGGCTCCGCGGCGGTGCGACGCCGGGAGCGACCGAGAAGCTCAGGCCCACCGCGTGGCCTGGCGTCGGGTACGGGTCCTGGCCGACGATCAGCACCCGGACCTCGTTGAAGGGCTGCTGGAACGCGCGCAGCACGTGCTCGGGCGCCGGCAGGTACTGGCGTCCCGCGGCGACCTCGGCGCGCAGGAACTCGCCCGCCTCCTTGACCTTCTCGGCCACCGGGGCAAGGGCCTCAGCCCACCCGGCCTCGACGAGTTCGTGCAGTGGACGCGCGGTCATGCAGAGCACCCTAACGAGCCGCCGAGATCGACCAGCGGCACCCCCGAGATCCATCGATCAATCCATTTATGTGACACACATCACACACGATCGATGTAACGATTAATGCGATATTGCCCACGCCCGTGACCAGTCATCACCCGATGGTTGCATTTTCGCTAGTCATCCAGCGAATTCAGCTGTCAAATCCGCAACCCGCCGGAGCGCCGTTCCGAGCGCCAGAACGGCGTCCCTTTGCATAAAGGAAATACCATCGGAATGCGTCAATCATGGCCATTTGGTGGCCTCCCAGTGGCCACTCGGCTAGGTTCTGGCGAAGTTGTCGATCGACCACGGCCGTGGACGGCATGACCCGGAGGTGGGCCGCAAAACCATGACTTCGCAGGAGAAAGCCGAAACACCCGAGCAGCGCGCACTGCTGCGCCGCGCGGTCGGCGCCGCCGCAATCGGAAACTGCACAGAGTGGTACGACTTCGGTGTATACGCCTACATCGCGGCCTACGTCGGTCACCAGTTCTTTCCCGGCCCGCTGGAGACGGTCTCCGCCTTCGGTGTCTTCGCCATCTCGTTCCTGTTCAGGCCGCTGGGCAGCCTGTTCTTCGGGCCGCTGGGCGACCGAATCGGGCGGCAGAAGGTACTCGCACTGACGATCTTGTTGATGTCGGGATCCACATTCGTCATCGGATTGTTGCCCACCTACGACACCATCGGAATCTTCGCGCCGATGCTGTTGCTCCTGTGCCGCTTGTTGCAGGGCTTCTCCACCGGCGGTGAATACGGTGGCGCCGCCACCTACATCGCGGAGTTCGCGCCCGACCGCAAGCGCGGATTCTGGGGCAGCTGGCTGGAATTCGGAACCCTGGTCGGATTCGGGCTCGGCGCGCTGGTGCCGACAATCCTGATCTTGAACATCGGCACCGAGGGAATGGAGGCCGGGGGCTGGCGCATTCCATTCCTGATCGCCGGTCCGCTCGGCGCCATCGGGCTCTACCTCCGGAGCAGGCTGGAGGACACCCCGGCGTTCAAGCAGCTGGAGGCCACCCACCAGGTCGCCAAATCGCCGCTGAAGGACCTGCTCAAGGAGTGGTGGCGCCAGCTGCTGATCCTGATGGGCATCGTGGTCCTGATCAACATCGCGAACTACACGATCCTGACCTACATGGAGACGTACCTGAAGGACACGCTCCACGTCGAGAGCGGTCAGGAGTACGCGGTCCTGGTGCCGCTGCTGCTCACCGTGCTGTTCATGATGGTGATCATCACGCCGGTCGGCGCGCTGTCGGACCGGATCGGCCGCAAGCCGCTGTTCCTGTCCGCGGCGATCTGCTTCATTGTCCTGCCCATCCCGGCGTTCATGCTGATCTCCCAGGGCACCGTGCTGACCACGGTCTGCGGTCTGGGGTTGCTGGCGATCGGGCACGTGCAACTGATCGGCCCGCTGGCCTCGACACTGCCCGCGATGTTCCCGACCAAGGTCCGCTACGCGGCCTTCTGCATCGGCTACAACATCTCCACCGCAGCCTTCGGCGGCACCGCGCCGCTGATCAACGACGCGGTCGTCAAGAGCACCGGCAACACCATGTTCCCGGCGTACTACTTGATGGGTGCGGCGTTGGTGGCCCTGGTGCCGATCCTGCTGATGAAGGAGACCGCGGGCAAGCCGCTCATGCAGGACTCGCCTTCCTCAGCGCGGTCCTCCACGAGCTGACCGAGTCACGAAGAAGGGCCCCGGCGCGCTTCGGCGCACTGGGGCCCTTTCGCATCTCTACCGCCAGTGCTCCCAGCCGCTCGGGCCGACGTACTCGCCGCCGTCCACGGTCACGCCCGAGCCTTCGGCGACCACGCCGATCTCCCGCCAGCCCTCCGGCAGCTCCTGCTCCGCCGGGAACGTCGCGATCAGCGCCTGGTCCTCGCCACCGGTGAGCACCCAGTGCCGGGCGTCGGCGCCGAGCGCGGAAGCGACCTCGGTCAGCCGCTGCGACACGTCCACTTGCTCGGTGCGGACGTCGATGGCGACCTGCGAAGCCGTCGCGATGTGGCCGAGGTCGGCCAGCAGGCCATCGGAGGTGTCCATCATCGACGTCGCGCCGGCCAACGCCGCCTGCGGACCGGCCGCGTACGGCGGTTCCGGGACGCGGTGCGCGCCGACGACCGCGACCGGCGAGCGGAAGCCCCGGCCGAGCACGGCCAACCCGGCCGCCGACCAGCCCAGCCGCCCGGCCACCGCCACCACGTCGCCGGGCCGCGCGCCGGAGCGGGTCACCGGCTCCCTGCCCTGCAGGTCACCGAGGGCCGTGACGGAGATCGTCAGTGAACTCGACGACACCATGTCGCCGCCGACGATGCCGATACCGACCCGCTGCGCTTCTTCCCACATGCCGTCGAGCAGCTCATCGGCGACACTCGTGGGCAGGTCCGGGGCGCAGGCCAGTCCGACCAGCACTCCGGTGGGCACCGCACCCATCGCGGCGATGTCGGAGAGGTTCACCGCGACGGCCTTGCGGCCCACTTGGTGCGGGGTGGACCAGTCGAAACGGAAGTGCACTCCTTCGACCAGCATGTCGGTGGAAGCCGCCACCCGCCCATCGGGAGCTGCCAGGACCGCGGCGTCGTCCCCCGGACCGAGCAAGGTACCGGGTGGCTGCGGCCGCCCCGCTGTCACCCGGTCGATAAGACCGAACTCACCCAACTGGGAAACGGTCTGTGCGTCCTGCGACGAATCAGGACCCAACTGGGACCTTCCTTCCTTGAGCATCTGCTCGGTCAAATGGGGTAGCTTTCTGCCAGTTTCCTACCCCGAGCACATCGGCAAGACGAAGGGGCACGCCGTGGTTCAGGCATACATCCTCATCCAGACCGAAGTCGGCAAGGCCGCCGCTGTGGCCGGTGAGATCAAGGGCTTCGAAGGCGTCATCAGCGCCGAGGACGTCACCGGTCCGTATGACGTGATCGTGCGCGCCGAAGCGGAGAACGTCGACCAGCTCGGCAAGATGGTAGTCGCCAAGATCCAGAACGTGGAAGGCATCACCCGGACCCTCACCTGCCCGGTGGTGCACCTCTGACGAAACGGTGATGATGGGCGCCCCTCCACCGCGGAGAGCGCCCATCATTGCAGCAGTGCGCGGCCAGGCCGGTGTCCAGCGACAACGGCGGCCGTGCTGTAGTGGACGACGTGGTTAACCAATCAGCGACCGGAGTGCCCCGACCGGTGTTGATCGTGGCGATCACGCTCGGAGCGCTCCTCGCCCTGGCGGTCGCCGGCATCGGCACGTACGGCTGGTACACCGCCCGTCAGGAGCAGCAGGCGGCGGAAGCCGCCCTGAAGGAGCGCCGCGAAGGCCCGCTGCCGCTCGCCCCGATCCCCGCGCCGAAGGCGGAAACGCCGGAGTGCAAGTCGGTGATCGACGCGCTGCCGCGCGAGCTGGCGGTGGAAGGCAAGCAGGTCCCACGCCGCGAGCTGGCGGCCCCGGCGCCCCAAGCAACGGTGGCGTGGGGCGACGCGGACCACGACCCGATCACGGCGCGCTGCGGCATCGACGCCCCCGCGGAGCTGACGCCGACCGCGCAGCTGGTGGACGTCTCCGGCGTGAGCTGGCTGAAGATCGACCAGGGCGGCGACACCTCGTGGCTGGCGGTCGACCGCCCGGTCTACGTCGCGCTGAGCCTCCCCGGCGACACCGGAACCGGCCCGCTCCAGGACCTCTCGGCGATCCTGCGCGACAAGCTCCCCAAGCAGCCGGTCTTCCCCTGACGAATCAGCGGTGGCGTGCGGCCGCGGTTGCCGCACGCCACCGCGCACCGCGGCGCTCGGCAGCTCCGAAGCTTCCCGGCCGGCGTTAGCGTGGCGCTCATGAGTGCCGCCCTGCTCCACGTCAGCGACCCGCACCTGACCGACGACCCCGCCTCCGCGGAGCGGCGCAAGGCGCGCACCAGGTGGTGTTGGCGCTGCACCAACCGCCGGTCGAGATCGGGCTTTCCTTCGTCGACGCGATCCCGCTGACCAATCCCGAAGCTCTGGTCGAACTCCTCCAGCCGTCGCGTCCGAACTCGGCGTCGACCCGGATCGCCGACCGCTCATGCTGGACAGCAGTGCACCCGGAATGGCCCTGCACCACATCGACGACGACGGCACCGTGACCACGACATTCCATCGCAGTGCTTGAGCTGACCGCCCCGGCCCCAGACGTGAAACGGCCCCGGTCTCGTTGCGGAGACCGGGGCCGTTTGCAGAGGTCAGCGCAGGCCGGTGCCTCGGTTGATGGCCGTGTCGATGAGGATGCTCAGCAGGGACGCGTAGTCCACGCCGCTGTGCGCCCACATCCGCGGGTACAGCGAGATCGACGTGAAGCCCGGCATGGTGTTGACCTCGTTGACGATCAGCTCGCCGTCCTCGGACAGGAAGAAGTCGACCCGGGCCAGGCCCTGGCACTCCAGCGCGCGGAAGGCGGTCACCGCGTCCGAACGCAGCTTCTCGATCGCGTCGTCGCCGATCTTCGCCGGAATGTCGAACTCGGTGACGTCGTCGAGGTACTTGGACTCGTAGTCGTACCAGTCGGATTCGCCGGTCACGCGCAGCTCGGCGGGCTGCGAGGCCTCGATCCGGCCGTCCGGGAACTCCAGCACGCCGCACTCGATCTCGCGCCCGACCACCGCGGCCTCGATGATCACCTTGGGGTCGGTGCGCCGCGCCTCGGCGATCGCCGCGTCCAGGTCGGCCCAGTCGGTGACCTTGCTGATGCCCAGCGACGACCCGGCGCGCGCGGGCTTGACGAACACCGGCAGCCCGAGCCGCTCGCGCTGCGCTTCGTCCAGTGTGGACTGGTCGCGGCGCAGCACCTCGTAGGTGCCGACCGACAGGCCCTCCGCGGCGAGCAGCTTCTTGGTGTACTCCTTGTCCATCGACACCGCGCTGGACAGCACGCCCGGCCCCACGTAGGGCACGTCGGCCATCTCGAGCAGACCCTGGATGGTGCCGTCCTCGCCGAACGCGCCGTGCAGCACCGGGAACACCACGTCCACCGACGACAGCACCTCGCCGCCCCGCTCCGGCTCCAGCAGCACCAGGTCGCGCCGCGTGGGGTCGCCGGGCAGCGCGATGGCGGTGCCGGACTCGACCGCGGGCTCCTTGCGGTCCCGGATCTCCAGCTGCTTCGGATCGTCGGTGCCCAGCACCCAGGCACCCTCGCGGGTGATGCCGACCGGCACGATCTCGAAGCGGTCCTGGTCCAGGTGCGCGAGCACGCTACCGCCGGACACGCAGGAAATGCCGTGTTCGGTGCTGCGGCCGCCGAAGACGACCGCCACCCGGGTCTTGCGCTGTGTCATGCGCCGGACCCTACCCGGCCAGCCGCATCCCCTTTCCACAACCTGCGCCCGAACGGGGCGCCCGGACCAACGCCCCAACACCTACCGCAACCAGCCGCATCCCATCCGTGCGCGAAACTCCGACCCGCCTCCGTCCGCGCGATGGTCCACAGTTTCAATTGAAACTGTAATCTCCACCCACGGCACACCACAGTTTCAATTGAAACTGTGTTCAGTCGCGACTGAAACCTACAGTTGCAATTGAAGCTGTGGATTCACGGATGGCACAGTCGGGCGATGGTCGGCAGGGCTCGGATCAGGTCCTCGCGGGAGCAGGCGGCGTAGCCGAGCGCCAAGCCGAACCACTGCTGCGGGCCGCAGTGGTGGCGGCGGAGACCGTCGAGGACCAGTCCTCGCTCCCCCGCCTCGGCGACCACTCGCTGCTCGGTTTCGGCGTCCGGCAGGGGCAGGACGACGTGGGCGCCGGCGCGGTCGCCGAACACCTCCACTCCTTCGGCACCCAGGCCATCGACGACCAGGGTCCGGCGTTGCGAGAGCTCACGTCGCAGTCGGCGCAGGTGGCGTCCGAGGTCGCCGTTGCGTGCGAACTCCGCCAGGACCCGCTGGCCGGCGGCGGCCGGGCTCGTGCCGGTGAGCGCGCGACGCTCCACCACCGCCTCGGAAACCCAGTCCGGGGCGAGCATCCAGCCCACGCCCAGCGTCGGTGAGATGATCTTGCTCGTGGTGCCCAGGTGGACCACGACGTCCGGCGCCATCGACGCGAGCACCGGCAGCGGCGCGACGTCGTAGCGCAGCTCCCCGTCGTAGTCGTCCTCGATGATCAGCCAGCCCTCGGCCCGCGCCCGCTCCACGAGCGCGATCCGGCGCTCCGCGGGCAGCCGCCCGCCGATCGGGTACTGGTGCGCCGGGGAGCAGTAGACCGCGCGCACGCCCTTCGGGATGGCGTCGACCACGATTCCGGCGTGGTCCACCCGCGCCGGGACCACCCGCGCCCCGATGGCCGTCAGAGCGCCGACCGCTCGTTGGTAACCGGGCTCTTCCACCGCGATCGCGTCACCCGGCTTCAGCACGCTCGACGCCAGCTCGATGACCGCGGCGGTGGTGCCCCCGGTGGCGAGGACGTTGTCGACCGTCAGCCCGCCGAGGACGAGCCCGCGGTGCCGCAGCAGGTGCTCGACGACGGCTTCGCGGTAGGCGAGCACCCCGGCCCGGTGCGGTGTCGAGTCCGGCTCCACATCGGCCGCCGCTCGCCAAGCCCGCCGCCACGCCGCGCGGTCGATGCCTTCGGCCCAGGGCACGCCGGGGGTCAGCACCACGGTCGGTTCCTGCGGGCCCCGCTCGTTCCGGAACGCGCCGTTCGGCGTTCCGGTCTGCGCGCCGGGCGGACTGGTCGTGACGTAGGTTCCGGAGCCGTGCCGACCGGCGATCCAGCCCTCGGCGTGCAGCTGTTCGTAGGCGGCAGCGGTCACCGTGCGACTGACCTCGAGGTGGCGCGCGAGCGCGCGGGTCGACGGCAGGCGGTCGCCGCCGCGCAGCTGGCCGATGGTCGCAGCGTGCCGGAGGGCGTCCGCGAGCTGGACCGCGAGCGGGCGCGGGTCGTCGCGGCGCAGGTCGATGGCCAGCTCCAGCAGCGGCGAACTCGCGGGCACGGCATGTGGCATTTCGAAATTCTCCCTGATTGGCACTTCGATAATGCCACTTACCGGATGATCCTGTTCTCCGTGACCCAACAGCTCTCGCCCACGGAACGGTCCACCATCCGCCGCGGCAGCGCACGCGCCCGCACCGAGCGCAGCGACCTGCACGCGGTGCTCGACGCCAGCCTGATCTGCCACCTCGGCGTGCTGGTCGATGGCGCGCCACGCGTGCTGCCCACCGGCTACGGCCGCATCGGCGACATGCTCTACGTGCACGGATCCACCGGCGCGCGGAGCCTGCGCGAGGCGGCCGAGGTCTGCGTGACGGTGACCAACGTCGACGGGATCGTCTACGCGCGCTCGGCGTTCCACTTCTCCGTGAACTACCGGTCGGCAGTGATCCACGGCCGGGCTCGCCGGGTCACCGCCCCGGACGAGAGGTGGCAGGCGCTGCAGGTGATCACCGAGCACCTGGCCCCTGGATCCTGGGAGCACGCGCGGCAGCCGAACAAGCGGGAGCTGGCCGCCACCGCCGTCCTCGCGCTTGACCTGACCGAAGCAGCGGTGAAGATCCGCACCGGCGGTCCGGTCGACGAAGTCGAAGACGTCGAGGCGGGCAAGGCGTGGGCCGGGGTGCTGCCGCTGGAAACCCGCTGGGGCGCACCGGAACCATCCGACGACCTGGCGACGGACTTCGAAGTCCCAGAGCACGTGCGGGACCGGAGGTACTCGGCATGATCGTCCAGGAACTGACCGACTTCACCCCGGCGTACCCGGTTCTGCTCGAACTGCGCCCAAACCTGGGTTCGTTGGAGGACTTCCTGGCCCAGGTCGAGCAGCAGCAGGCGCACGGGTACCGGATGATCGCCGCGTACGACGACGGCGAGGTCGCGGCGGTGGCCGGGTTCCGCGCCGGGCTGTGCTTCGTCTGGGGCCACTACGTCTACATCGACGACCTGGTGACCGCGTCGAGCGCGCGGCGGAAGGGGCATGCGGCGACGCTGCTGGAGTGGATCGACGCGGAGGCCCAGCGGCTCGGCGTGAGCCAGGTCCACCTGGACTCCGGCACGCACCGGCACGACGCGCACCGCCGCTACCTGGCGTCCGGTTTCGCCATCTCGTCCTTCCACTTCGACAAGAAGACACCGGAGGTGTGAGTTGCTGGTGCGCCCCTGGGACGCCGCCCGCGACGACGAGGAGTGGCGGAACTGACTCTCCGAGCACGACTTCGGCCACCTCGTGGCCGTCGACCCGGACCGCCGGCCGATCGTGCAGCCGACGCACTTCGTCCTCGACGGCGACCGCGTCCTGCTGCACCTCGCGCGGCCGAACCCTACCTGGCGCGCGCTGGAGCACGATCCGCACTGCGTTCTGTCCGTTGTGGACGATTACGCCTTCATCCCCGGCCCGTGGCGGGCGGTGGACGTACCGCCGAGCTCGGGCGTGCCGACCAGCCACTACGCGAGCGTGCAGCTCTCGGGCACCGCGGAACTGGTGGACGACCTCGAAGCCAAGGCCGCGCTGCTGCGTCAGCAGGTCGAGCACTTCCAGCCCGACGGCGGAACCGCCGAAGTGCGCGCGCAGGACGGCCCGTTCTACCGGATGCTCAAGAGAATCCGCGGAGTCGTGGTGCACGTCGAATCTGTGACGGCGAAGTTCAAGTACGACGACCACAAACTGGTCGAACTCCAGGACTCAGTGTCCCAGCACCTGATCGAGCGCGACGCCCCGCGCGACCGCGCCGCAGCAGCGCAACAACGCCGCCGCAGGAACCACCGCACCTGAAATCGCCGTTCCTCCGAGTGCGCCCGGCTCAGGTGAGGCGGGCGCCCGTGGGGCGGAGGCCGGTGATCGGGTCGTGGACGTAGGTGGTCATCGGGGTCCGGACCGGGCGGTAGACGTGGATGCTCACCGCCGGGTCCGGCCCGGTGTTGGACACCTGGTGCACGTAGTCCGGGCCGAAGACGCGGGACTGGCCGGCGGTCAACGAGTTCAGCACGTCGGTCGTCCCGCCGCGCACGACGCGCTCGGTGAGGTTGCCGGAGATGATGGTGAAAGCGCCGGTGGCGCCGCCGTGGTCGTGCAGTTCGGTGTGCTGACCGGGCAGCCAGCTCAGCAGCCAGGCCTCGTAGTGCTCGGTGCGGGCGAGCAGGCCGAACCAGCGCTGGTCCGGGTCGTAGCGCAGCAGGTGCGTCCACGAACTGCGGTCGGCGGCGAGCTCTCGGGCGATGCGAACCGGGTGCGCGATGGTCAGATCGGCAGCAGCGGCAAGGGTATTCGGCGGAACGGCGAACACGTGTGGAAGTCCTTCGGGATCGTACGTGGATTCCGGGCGCAGGCGTGCGGGCACGCGCGGAAAAACCCGGGGATTACCGGAAATCGATCAACACGAAGGACACGAACAGAGCGCGCTGGCAACGCGGTGGAGGTCGATGTGACCCCGCCGACCGTTCATGGCGCGCAACAACATGCCGAGAACTCAACCAGCCCTGACCCCACCCCGTCAACTGACCAGCGACATCTCACCCCACGGAGTGTGTCCCACCCCATAGGACCCCGGCGCCGTCACCCGGGCGACGGCGCCGGGTCAGGAGAGGGCTTGGAGGACGTCGGCGACTAGGTCTTCGGGGTTCTCGCAGCCTGCTGAGAAGCGGAGGAAGCCTTCCGGCACCGGGTCGCCCCACTGGGCTCGGCGGTCGACCGTGCTGTGCAGGCCGCCGAAGCTGGTCGCCGCGACCACCAGTTCGCTGCGCCGGACGAACTCGTCCACCGCCGCCGCGTCGGCCAGCTCGAACCGGAACACCCCGCCCCAGCGGCGCATCTGGCGCTGTGCAAGATCGTGCGACGGGTCGTCGGGCGAACCGGGCCAGCGCAGGTCCGAGATCTTCGGGTGCCCGCGCAACGCCTCGACGAGCGCAGCCGCGTTCTCTGCCTGCCGCGCCAGGCGGACGTCGAGGGTCCCCATGCTGCGGTGCACCAACCACGTCTCGAACGGTCCGGGGATCGAGCCGGACAGCGTCCGCGCCCGCAGCAACCGCTCGGCCAGCTCGGGGTCGCGCACCGACACGTGGCCCATCAGCAGGTCGCTGTGCCCGGACAACGCCTTGGTGTCGCTGGCGATCACGATGTCCGCGCCCAGCTCCAGCGGACGCTGCCCCAGCGGCGTCGCCGTGGTGTTGTCCACCGCCAGCAGGGCTCCCGCCCGGTGCGCGCGCTCGGCGAGCTCGGCGATGTCGCACACGTCGAGACCGGGGTTCGACGGAGTTTCCAGCAGCACCAAGCGGACTCCGGCGAACACGTCGTCGGTCCACGGCCCGAGGGTGCTGATCTCCCGGACGTCCAGGTCCAGCTCGGTCAGCTCGTCGCGCACGAAGTTCCGGGTGGCGTAGTAGCCGTCGTTGGGCACGACCAGCTTGTCGCCGTGGCGCAGGACCGCGCGCAGCACCGTGCTGATCGCGGCCATGCCCGAGGGAAGCAGCAGGCAGTGCCCGCCGTCGAGGTCACCGATCGCCGATTCCAGCGCCCGCCAGGTCGGATTGCTCGCCCGGCCGTAGAAGTCACCGCCGCCCTGGTAGTCCTCGCCGAGATGGAACGGGGCGGCGAACACCGGCCCCGGCAGCATCGGGGTTCCGCTGACCGGTTCCGAGTGGCCGCCTCGCACGCAGCGCGTGCCGTCGCCAAGTTCCGAAGTGCTCACAACCCACCTGCCACATCACTCTGCTCAACCATCCCCGCGAACGACGGTGGTCGCAGGTCCAACGGTCGCGCGAAAGCCTCCGAGGTTCCGCTACCTGAACCGCTGCGCAAAACGAGCCTGGAACTCCTTGGGAGTCACTCGGCCTTGCGTTCGCGGCCGAGCAGTTCCGCCGCTGCCGGGCCCGGTTGCAGGTCTTCGTGGCAGACGCGGTGCACCACGTCGGTGATCGGCATCTCCACGCCGTGGCGGGCCGCCAGCTGGCGGATCGACGAGCAGGACTTCACGCCTTCGGACACCTGGCCGTGCGCCGCTTCCTGCGCCTGCGCCAGGGTCTCGCCGCGACCGAGCCGCTCGCCGAAGGTCCGGTTGCGCGACAGCGGCGACATGCAGGTGGCCACCAGGTCACCGAGCCCGGCCAGGCCCGCGAACGTCATCGGGTCCGCGCCCAGCGCCGCGCCCAGCCGAGTCGTCTCGGCCAGACCGCGGGTGATCAGCGAGGACATCGTGTTGTCCCCGAAGCCGAGCCCGACCGCCATGCCGCAGGCCAGCGCGATGACGTTCTTGCACGCGCCGGCGATCTCGATGCCGATCAGGTCGGTGTTGGTGTAGGGCCGGAAGTACGGCGTCGAGCAGGCGTGCTGCAGCGCGACGGCGCGGTCGTGGTCGGCGCAGGCCACCACGGTCGCGGTCGGCTGCTCGGCGGCGATCTCCTTGGCCAGGTTCGGGCCGGACACCACCGCGACCTGCTCCATCGGAACGTCGGCGACCTCGGCGATGACCTCGCTCATCCGCTTCAGGGTGCTCAGTTCGACGCCCTTGGCCAGGCTCACCAGCGTCGCGTCCGCCGGCAGCAGCGGCTGCCACCCGGCGAGGTTCTCGCGCAGCGTCTGGCTGGGCACCGCAAGCACCACCACGTCGGCGTCGTGCACCGCCGCGGCCGCGTCATCGGTGGCGTGCAGCGACTCCGGAAGCCGAACGTCCGGCAGGTAGCCGGAGTTGCAGCGGGATTCGTTGATCGCCTCGGCGACCTCCGCGCGGCGCGCCCACAGGGCGACGTCGTTGCCCGCGTCGGCCAGGACCTTCGCGAAGGTGGTGCCCCAGGATCCGGCACCGAGCACCGCGATGCGCTCAGGCCGCGCCATCATCGCCCCGCTTCTTGCGCGCGGGGCTGTAGAACTCGTCCGGCCGCTGCTCGCCGCGGATCTCGCCGAGCAGGTCCCCCACCCGGCGCATCGCCAGGTTCGTGACCTCGCGCAGCGCCTGCCCGTCGTGCTCCATGCCACGGTAGGCCGACAGGTCCAGCGGCTCGCCGAAGGCGTACTTCACGGTCTTGCGCGGGAACGGGCGGAAGCGCTTCTTGTAGTGGTCGTAGATGTCGCGGGTTCCCCAGCGGGCGGCCGGGATCACCGGGATGTCGTGGGCGAGCGCCAGCCGCGCCACCCCGACCTTCGGCGTCATCGGCCAGCCGTCGGGGTCCTTGGTGATGGTGCCGTCCGGGTAGATCAGGATCGCCTTGCCGCGCTCCAGCGCTTCGTGCGCTTCCCGCAGGCTCTTCTGCGCGTCGGCGGTGCCGCGGTAGACCGGGATCTGGTCCGCGCCGACCAGCACGCTCTTCAACACCGGGACGTTCCACAGCGTGTTCTTGGCCAGGAAGCGCGGCACCCGCGCGGCACGGTGCACGGTCACCGCGTCGAACACCGGGTCCAGGTGGGAGACGTGGTTGAGCACCAGCAGCACCGGACCGTCCGCCGGGATGTTGTGCAGTCCGCGCACCTCGGTGTGGGCCAGCGCACCGGTCAGCGGGTAGAAAACAACGCGCGCCAGGCCGATCCAGAACTTGCCCATGCCCCGCGCCTTCTCGCTGGTCTTCCTCCGCTGGCGCCGGAGGCTCTTCAGTTCCGCCACGGCAACTCCTCACTTGTCCTCGCGAGCGTCCGCAAAGTTACCCCGAGCGTCTCCGAACGTCGGCAACCAGTCGGCTCCGCGTCCGTGTCGCCCGGGCCGGGAAGATGGGAGCGTGAGCGCTGACGATGACCAGCCGAACCGCCGGTTCCCGCAGCAGGACTGCCCTGCGGTGCACCTCATCGTGCCGATCAAACCCCTGCACCTGGCCAAGTCCCGACTGCTCGGCGCCGCCGACGGAGGCGCGCGCCGCCCCGCCGCGCACGCCGAGCTGGTGACCGCCGTGGCGTTGGACACAGTGGCCGCAGCACGCCGCGCCGAGGGCGTCGCCGGGGTCGTCGTGATCACCTCCGATCCGACGCTGACCGCCGAGTTCACCGCCGCGGGCGTGGAAGTGATCGCGGACTCCCCCGCTGCCGGGCTCAACGCGGCGTTGCGGCACGGCGACGCCGAGCTGCAGGTGGCCCGGATCGGGGCGCTGCAAGCGGATCTGCCCGCGCTGCAGCCGGACGACCTCGCCGCCGCCATCCGCGCCGCCGGGGCGGACCGGTCGTTCTGCCCGGACCGGCACGGCACCGGCACCACGCTGCTGCTGGCCGAACCGGGACGCCCGCTCGCTCCGCGCTTCGGCCCCGGTTCGGCCGACGCGCACGCCGAATCCGGGGCGAAGCCGCTGCTGGGACCGTGGGACTCACTGCGCTGTGACGTCGACACCGAGGCCGATCTGCGCGCCGCCCGCTCCCTCGGACTCGGTCCGCGAACCGCTGCCGCCACCGCGTGAATCACCGATTCCACGCGAATCCGGCGGCGGATTCACATCCAGGGGCACAACGGCAACGCGAAACGACCATGAACTCTTTTCACAGACATCGGTTGAACCGGTTTGATGAGCGACAATGGAGGAGTGAGCACCGACAGCACCGGCCGGGCCGAGCAGCCCGCCAAACGAAGCACCAGTGGCCGGTCCACTCACCGCGCATCGAGCCCGGCGCTAGGTGATGCGATCCCGGCGGCGTTCGAGGGCGCCCGCGTCCCGTCCGCGCCGCCCGCGGTGACGCGCGCGGCGGCGACCACGGACCTGCCCGAGGACCGCTACCTCAACCGCGAGCTGTCCTGGCTCGACTTCAACGCCCGGGTGCTGGCCATCGCCGAGGACAAGTCGCAGCCGGTGCTCGAGCGCGCGAAGTTCCTCGCGATCTTCGCGTCCAACCTGGACGAGTTCTACATGGTGCGCGTCGCCGGGCTGAAGCGGCGCGAGGAGACCGGGCTGGCGGTGCGCAGCGCCGACGGGCTCACCCCGCACGAGCAGCTGACCCGCATCGCGGCCCGAAACCAGGACCTGATGGAGAAGCTGAGCCGGGTCTTCCTCGACGAGCTGGTGCCCGAGCTGGAGGCGCACGGCGTCCGGATCCTGAGCTGGTCGGAGCTGGAGACCGTCGACCAGGAGAAGCTGACCCGCTACTTCGAGGACCACATCTTCCCGGTGCTCACCCCGCTGGCGGTGGACCCGGCGCACCCGTTCCCCTACATCTCCGGGCTGTCGCTGAACCTCGCTGTCACCGTCGCCGACCCGGACGCCGGGATGCGGCGCTTCGCCCGGGTCAAGGTGCCGGACAACGTGCCGCGGCTGATCCGCATCGAATCCGACCGGGAGACCGAACGCGCCACCTTCCTGCCGCTGGAGGAGCTCATCGCCGCTCGCCTGGGGAAGTTGTTCCCCGGCATGCGGGTCGCCGAGCACCACATCTTCCGGGTCACCCGCAACGCCGACCTGGAGGTCGAGGAGGACCGCGACGAGGACCTGCTCCAGGCCATGGAGCGGGAGCTGGCGCGGCGCCGCTTCGGGCCGCCGGTGCGGCTCGAGGTCACCGACACGATGAGCGAGAACATGCTCGAACTCCTGCTGCGCGAGCTGGAGGTCGACCAGCACGACGTGGTGGAGGTCAAGGGCCTGCTGGATCTGTCGTGCCTGTTCCAGCTGGAGCGGTTGCACCGGCCGGACCTCAAGGAACCGCCGTTCGTGCCCGCGACGCACCCGGCGTTCGCCGAAGGCCAGACGCCCAAGAGCATCTTCTCCACGCTGCGCGAGGGCGACGTGCTGGTGCACCACCCCTACGACTCGTTCTCCACGTCGGTGCAGCGGTTCATCGAGCAGGCCGCGGCCGACCCGCACGTGCTGGCCATCAAGCAGACGCTGTACCGGACCTCCGGTGACTCGCCGATCGTCAACGCCCTCATCGACGCCGCCGAAGCCGGCAAGCAGGTGGTGGCGCTGGTGGAGCTCAAGGCCCGGTTCGACGAGCAGGCGAACATCGGGTGGGCCCGCACCCTGGAGCGCGCCGGGGTGCACGTGGTCTACGGCCTGGTCGGGTTGAAGACGCACTGCAAGACCGCGCTGGTGGTGCGCCAGGAGAGCTCCACGATCCGCCGCTACTGCCACCTGGGCACCGGCAACTACAACCCGAAGACAGCGCGCATCTACGAGGACCTGGGGCTGCTGACCGCTTCCCCGGAGATCGGCGCCGACCTCACCGACCTGTTCAACGTGCTCACCGGTTACGCCCGGCACGGCGAGTACCGCCGAATCCTGGTGTCCCCGCAGGGCATCCGCAACGGCATCGTGGAGCGCGTGGAGGCCGAGATCGAGCGGGCCCGGCAGGGCCTGTCGTGCGGCATCCGGATGAAGGTGAACTCGCTGGTCGACGAGCAGATCATCGATGCGCTGTACCAGGCTTCGCTGGCCGGTGTGCCGGTCAAGGTCGTGGTGCGCGGCATCTGCTCGCTCAAGGCGGGCGTCGAAGGCCTCAGCGAGAACGTCGAGGTGCGCTCGATCCTGGGCCGCTTCCTGGAGCACTCCCGCGTGTTCCACTTCGTCGGCATCGACGAGCGCTGGATCGGCAGCGCCGACATGATGCACCGCAACCTGGACCGCCGGATCGAAACCCAGGTGCGGGTCACCGATCCCAAGCTCACCGCCCAGCTGGACGCGCTGCTCGACTCGGCGATGCACCCGGCGACGCGCTGCTGGGTGCTCAACGCCAAGGGCGACTGGGAAGCTTCGCCGCGCAGCGGGGAGCAGGTCCGCGACCACCAGGTGGAGATGCTGCGCCAGCACGGGGCGCGCGAAGGTTCCGTAGGCCGGACCGACCGCTGAGACTGCTTTGAGGACGATGAGCGTGACCGAGAACCAGCCGGGTACCGAGAAGATCGACGGCGAACCGACTGATGTCCCCGGCCGAACCGTGCGGGCCGCCGGAGCGGTGCTGTGGCGCGACGGCAGCGACGGCCCCGAAGTCGCGGTGGTGCACCGCCCGCGCTACGACGACTGGTCGTTGCCGAAGGGAAAGCTCGACCCCGGCGAGCTGCCCGCGCACGCAGCGGCCCGCGAGGTCGCCGAGGAGACCGGGTTTTCCTGCGTGCTGTCCCGTTTCCTCACCCAGGTGAACTACGCAGTGCCCGCTGCGGGCGGGACCGCGCCGAAGGTCGTGGACTACTTCGTCGCCCGCGCCGGCGGCGGATCTTTCGAGCCGAACAGCGAAGTCGACGAACTGCGCTGGCTTCCCGTCGCCCAAGCGCAGGAACTGGTCAGCTATCCGCACGACGGTCGCGTGCTCGACGCCTTCGAGCAGCTGCCGACCGAGCTGGTGACGGTTCTGCTGGTCCGCCACGCGAAAGCGGGCAAGCGATCCGACTGGGACGGCGACGACGTTCTGCGCCCGCTCACCGAAGCGGGACAACAGCAGCGGGACGCATTGCACTCCCTGCTGCCGTTGTTCGGCCCGACGCGCGTCCATTCCGCACCGCGACTGCGCTGCGAGCAAACGGTGGCGCCGATCGCGGCGGACTTGGGCGTCGACATCGAGCCCGAACCGCTGTTCTCCGAAGAGGGATTCGTCACCGATCCGGCCGCGGCGGTCGAGCGGATGCTGCGCGTGGCGGCCGGAAACGGGCCTGCGCTGGTGTGCAGCCAGGGCGGCGCGATTCCGGACCTCGTGGCACGGCTGGCGGATTCCGGCGCGCTGAGCGGCCGCCCCGGGCTGCGACCCGGCGAGGTCGCCAGCCGCAAGGGCAGCGTTTGGATCCTCAGCTTCCGCCGGGACTCGGCGACCAGCAACGGCAACGGCCCATCACTGCACCTCGCCGCGGCCGACTACCTCGAAGACCCAATCCCCTGATCGGCCTTTAAAGACAATTCGACGGTGGGATTGTCAGCAATCACGGCCCGTGAGTGCTTTGTGGCGTTATAGCGCCATTAAGCACTCACGGGCTTCTGCTGGGCGAAACGATGTTGAGACCCAGGCATCGTCCAGCCGTCTCGACGACAGCGGGATGCGGCTTCGTCTCGTGCCTGATGAAGGCTGATTCGCGAACTCCGCTCACCGGCGATTCGCCTGGTGTCCGAGTCGGACGCGTCGGCAGAGAAGTGCCGACGTCCCGGCTCCGGAATTCAGCGGCCTGACACCGCTGTTGGGCGCTGATCGCGCCGTGAGGGCGTTGCGAACGCCCGGCCGGGCATCGGTAGCATCCAGCCGGTGTTCCGGCGGCTGCGGACCGCTCAGGCCCGTTTTCGCCGCGAGCGGCCGTCCTGTGCGCAGTGTCGCACCTGGACGCCGCACAGCTGCTGGCCGGAGCCTCCCCTCCGAGCGGATCGGAGGCTTCCAGCCGAGAGCGGGCGGCACCTCATCCCGATGGTCGGGTTCAGGTGGCCGCCCGCTCGGTCCACTGTTGCTCGCTGCAGTGGCGAGCACTCACTTCTTGGTGGACTTGCGAGTCGTCGTCGCCTTCTTGGTCGCCGGACGGGTCGTCGTGGCAGCGGCGGCCTTGGTGGTGCTGGCCTTCGCAGTGCTGGCCCGCTTGGCGGTGCTGGCCTTGGCGGTGGTCGCCTTGGCGGTGGTGGCCTTCGGCGCGGCGGCCTTGGTGGTCCGCTTCGGCGCTGCCTTGGTGGCGGTCGCCTTGGTGGCAGCGGCCTTCGGCGCAGCCTTGGTGGCGGCGGCCTTGGCGGCGGTCGCCTTGGCGGCGGTCGCCTTGGCGGCGGTCGCCTTGGCGGCGGTCGCCTTGGCGGCCCTGGTCGCAGTCGCCTTGGCGGCAGCGGCGGCCTTGGTGGTCGCGCGACCGGTGGTCTTGGTCGCGGCGGCACGCGTGGTGGTCGCCTTCGCCTTGGTGCCGGCCGGAGCCTTGGCGGCGGTCTTGGCGGCGGTCGCGGTCCGGGTGGTGGCACCGCGGGTGGTGGCCGCCTTGACCGAAGACTGGCGCGGCAGTTTCCGCTGTCCGCCCACGACTTCCTTGAACTGGGTGCCGGCGCGGAAGGCGGGAACGCTGGTCTTCTTGACCTTCACGGACTCACCGGTGCGCGGGTTGCGGGCGGTACGCGCGGCACGGGCCCGCTTCTCGAAAACGCCGAAGCCGGTGATGTTGACCTTCTCGCCCTTGTTGACGTTGCGAACGATGATGTCCACGACGTTTTCCACGGCCTGGCTGGCGGTCTTCTTGTCTCCGAGGCGTTCTGCCAGAGCCTCGATGAGTTGGGCCTTGTTCACTTCAGTCCCTCCCAGGACACAACAACGGCCCCGTTGGGCCGACTCAATGTCAACGGTAAAGCCCCGGATAAACAAATGCCAATCGCCACGCCCCATTTTTTTCGTTGGGGGCGCGGGCATTCGTGTCCGGGCAACGGGGCCGCAGTGCTTGTGGAGCAACTGTTCAGTTGTGCGCCGGGTGGCGGATTTTTCCTTGCACAGCAGAAAGAATCCGCCACCCGGTCAAGCCGCGATCACTCCGCGGGGGCGGGCAGCGTGGCCGGCTTGAAGCTCGGTCGCTGCTGCTCAAAAGTGTCGATCGTCTCGGCGTGCCGGAGCGTCAAACCGATGTCGTCGAGCCCTTCCAGCAACCGCCAGCGGGTGTAGTCGTCGATGCTGAACGACACGGTGAGGTCCTTGGCGTGCACGGTCCGTTGCTCCAGATCCACCGTCACGGCGGTACCGGGCTCGTTCTCCAAGACCTTCCACAGCAGTTCCACATCGGACTGCTCGCACTCGGCCGCCAGCAGGCCCTGCTTGCCCGAGTTGCCGCGGAAGATATCGGCGAAGCGGCTGGAGATGACCGCCCGGAAGCCGTAGTCCTTCAGCGCCCACACGGCGTGCTCGCGCGAAGATCCGGTGCCGAAGTCCGGTCCGGCGACCAGCACGCTGCCGGCGCGGAACGGTTCCTGGTTGAGGATGAAGTCCTCGTCACCCCGCCAGGCGGCGAACAGCGCGTCCTCGAATCCGGTCCGGGAGACCCGCTTGAGGTAGACCGCCGGGATGATCTGGTCGGTGTCCACGTTGGACCGGCGCAGCGGGACGCCGACCCCGGTGTGCGTCTTGAACGGTTCCATCGTCACTGCTCCTTATGGGCTGCATTACGAGCGGCTGTCTTTGAAGCGGCGAAGCCGCTTGGCCCACCTACGCAGATCGACCACCCGCGGGTTCTCAGAAGTCGCCTCGCGAGGACAGCCCCGACATGGCGTATCGGACATACGTGAGTCGGGGATCCCGCAGTCGAGGCGGCCTCTGAGGTTCCGCCAGGTGACCACCTGCGCAAAGTGAGTCCAACGTCAGCTTTCAGTCGAGGTCTTCGGGCGAGGAGAGGGTGCCGCGCACCGCGGTGGCGGCGGCCACGAGCGGCGAGACCAGGTGGGTGCGGCCGCCCTTGCCTTGCCTGCCCTCGAAGTTGCGGTTGGAGGTCGACGCGCTGCGCTCGCCCGGGGCGAGCTGATCCGGGTTCATGCCCAGGCACATCGAACAACCGGCCGAACGCCATTCCGCGCCAGCAGCGGTGAAAACCTCGTGCAGCCCTTCGGACTCCGCCTGCTTGCGGACCTTCATCGAGCCCGGCACGACCAGCATCCGCACGTCCTGCGCGACCTTGCGGCCCTTCAGGACGTCAGCGGCGGCGCGCAGGTCCTCGATGCGGCCGTTGGTGCACGAACCCAGGAACACCGTGTCGACCGACACCTCGCGCAGCGGCGTACCCGCCGTCAAGCCCATGTAGGACAACGCCTTCTCAGCGGCGAAGCGCTCACCTTCGTCGACGATCTGCTCCGGGTCCGGCACCCGCTCGCCCAGCGGCAGGCCCTGGCCCGGGTTGGTTCCCCAAGTGACGAAAGGCGTGAGTTCGTCGGCGTTCAGAGTGACTTCTGCGTCGAAAGTGGCGTCGTCGTCGGTGCGCAGCGTCTTCCAGTACTCGACCGCGGCGTCCCACTCGGCACCCTCGGGTGCGTGCGAACGCCCCTTCAGATACTCGAAAGTCGTTTCGTCCGGCGCGATCATGCCCGCGCGGGCACCCGCTTCGATCGACATGTTGCAGATCGTCATGCGAGCTTCCATGGACAGCTGGCGGACCGCTTCGCCGCGGTACTCGAGCACGTAGCCCTGCCCGCCGCCGGTGCCGATCTTGGCGATCACGGCCAGGATCACGTCCTTGCTGGTCACTCCCGGACGCAAGGTTCCCTCGACGTTGATGGCCATGGTCTTGAACGGCTTCAGCGGCAGCGTCTGGGTGGCCAGCACGTGCTCGACCTCGGAAGTGCCGATGCCGAAGGCCAGCGCGCCGAACGCGCCGTGCGTGGAGGTGTGGCTGTCGCCGCAGACCACGGTGGTGCCGGGCTGCGTCAGCCCGAGCTGCGGACCGACGACGTGCACGATGCCCTGCTCGGCGTCGCCCATCGGGTGCAGCCGGACGCCGAATTCCGCGCAGTTCTTCCGCAAGGTGTCGACCTGCGTGCGCGAGACCGGGTCGGCGATCGGCAGGTCGATCCCGGTGGTGGGCACGTTGTGGTCCTCGGTGGCCAGCGTCAGGTCGGGGCGGCGCACCGGCCGGCCCGCCAGCCGGAGCCCTTCGAAGGCCTGCGGGCTGGTCACCTCGTGCACCAGGTGGAGATCGATGTAGAGCAGGTCTGGCTCGTGGCCTTCACCGCGGCGCACGATGTGCGCTTCCCAAACCTTCTCCGCGAGCGTTTTTCCCATCGCTGCTCCCAGTCGAGCCTGCCGAGACCCCGTAACGGGTCTTCCCACAGAGTGGACTTCCCAGATGTCGGGAAGCTAGTATCGGTACGTGGGACAGCATAGCGGCATCGGAGTACTGGACAAGGCAGTGGCCGTTCTGCAGGTCGTTGCCAACGAACCGTGCGGCCTCGCAGAACTGTGCAGCCGCACGGGTCTGCCGAGGGCAACGGCGCATCGCCTGGCGGTGGGCCTGGAGGTACACCGCCTCCTGCGCAGAGATTCGGACGGGCGCTGGCGCCCGGGAGCAGCCCTCGCAGAACTCTCGGGCGGAGCAGTGGACCCGCTGCTGGAAGCAGCTACCACGGTACTGCCCAAACTCCGGGACATCACGGGCGAAAGCGTCCAGCTCTACCGCCGGGACGGCATGCAACGCCTGTGCATCGCCACCGCGGAACCCCCGAGCGGCCTCCGGGACACCGTCCCAGTGGGCACAGCCCTCTCGATGTCAGCAGGCTCCGGAGCCAAGGTCCTTGCGGCCTGGTCGGACCCAGCAACCCAGAGAGCGGTCCTCGCAGAAGCGGTCTACGGCGAGCGAACCCTCATGGAAGTTCGCAGAAGGGGCTGGGCCCAAAGCGTAGCGGAACGCGAATCGGGCGTGGCCAGCGTGAGCGCCCCGGTGAAGGACGCCCAAGGCCAGGTAGTCGCGGCGATCTCGGTCTCAGGCCCCATCGACCGCATGGGCCGCCGCCCAGGAGCCCGCTGGGCAGCAGACCTGCTAGCAGCAGCAGAAGCCCTGCAAAACCGTCTGTAACCAAACAAGACCAAGGCAAGCGGTGCGGGCCCGAAAAGCCCGCACCGCCAACAACCCCGGCCCAGCCAAGCTGGACCAAACGCACAAAGAAGCCCCCACTCGCAAAGTCACGAGTGGGGGCTTCCGTAGTAGTCCCGACGGGATTTGAACCCGCGCTACCGCCTTGAGAGGGCGGCGTCCTAGGCCGCTAGACGACGGGACCGCGCTACGGGAAGAACTCTACAACACCCCAAGAACCCCCAGAACACCCACCCCCAAACCCGCCCCAACTCCACCAACGACCAGCAAAAACCCAACCCCAACCAACCCCACCACGAGCCCCGGACTCCAACCCCTGGAAAAAGCGAGCCCCCACCACAAACCCACCAACCACCAAGCTCTTCCAAAGAACCAACCACGCGCCCTGGGAGGAAACCCGCTAAAGAGGCGCCCCCGCCGACCTACAGGAGCGACGAACATCACAACCCTGCAAACAGCGGCGATACCGCGCGAATGACCGAACGCAAGCTGCGGTTGAGAACGGAGTGCGTTCGAGTTCAAAGCGGCAGGTGGTCACCTTGGCAGGCGAGGCGATTTTGCCGGAAATTGGCAGCGTTCTCGACGAAGCGCTGCGGCCGGGAAGGAAGCCAATTTCCAGCAAAATCGACGGACGTCACCACCACAAGAACAGCAGAGATACAGAACTCACCCAGGGCAGCCGCCAGGCAACCGATCCCACAGAACCGGATGAAGATCAGCCTGCATGGGTGCTAGTCACTGAGCAGGCCGGGAACGCCACCCCCCGCAAGGAGCAGATAAAAAAGCAACCCCCGCACCGTGGGGGGCATGGGGGGCTCGGCCCCCCAATACAAAAACGGAAAGGGCCACGTCTGCGTTCTCCGCAGACATGACCCTCCCACCCTTGTAGTCCCGACGGGATTTGAACCCGCGCTACCGCCTTGAGAGGGCGGCGTCCTAGGCCGCTAGACGACGGGACCGCGCTTGAGAGATCATCTTCTCGGCGTACCGAGCTTCCGACCTTCTCGCTGGGGTACCAGGACTCGAACCTAGACTAACTGAACCAGAATCAGTCGTGCTGCCAATTACACCATACCCCATGGTGTCACCCCGGCCAGTTGTCCTTTTCCGATCTCCCCGAGGGGTTTTCGGCTTTCGGACTGCTGTCCGCGGCGTTGATAAATACTTTAGACCATGCCTTCAAGGCCGTTTTCAGGGGGGTCCGCTTTAGGCATCTCCGCAGGTCACGACTGCTGTAGCGGGCTTTCAGCGGATCAGCTCGGGAACGGCCGGGATGGCGGGCAGATCGGCGACGAGCAACTCGGGGAGTTCGTGGAGGCTCGTGATGGTCGGGACGTCGGCGGCCGCGGGTGCGCCGTCGCGGTTGAGCCAGATGCCGTGGAGGCCGGCGCGAGCGGCTCCGCGGGCGTCGGTGTCGAGCCGGTCGCCGACGTGGGCGACTTCCCCCGGGCTCAGGCCGAGCGCTTCGCACGCGGTGTGGAAGATGCGCGGGTCCGGTTTCGCGACGCCGACCTCACCGGAGATGACGAGCACGTCGAAGACGTCGGCCAACCCAACCGCAGCGATCTTCTTGCGTTGGTAGGCGCTGGGAGCGTTGGTGATGACGGCGAGCCGCAAGCCGCTGTCGCGCAGCCAGTCCAGGCAGGGGCGGGCGTCGTCGAAGAGGCCCCAGCCGCGCTGCATCGCGGCCATGCGGAGGCTTTCGCGGCGGGCGGCCTCGGTGTAGTCGATCTGCTCGCCGAAGGCCGCGAAGAAGGCTTTGGTGCGCTCGACGCACATCACGTCGAAGCGGAGCTCGTTGTTGACGTACCGCCCGTAGTAGTCGTCGGTGACCCGCTCCCACACCGGCCAGGCCCGATCGGTGCCGAGGAGCTCCCGCAGAGCTCGCCGCGACGCACGCGGACCGTCCATCAGGGTGTCGTCCACGTCGAGGCAAACAGCCTTGAGCTGTCCGAGTTCGTGGGTCAAGGAGCGGAGGGGAGCGGATGTCACCCCGAGAGGCTAGGCGCTCACCCACTGCGTCCGATTCGGCCAACCCAGTGATCCTGTCGGCCTATTTGCCTTTGGGCGCGAGATGACTTCACTCCCCGTGTTCTGCCCAATCCCTGAAGATGCACCGCACCCCGTGTCGGGGCCGTCCTTGGGACAGCCGCGGCGCGGGGTGCGGTGTGACTCGTCACTCGAGGGGTCAGCCCAGGGCCTTGCGGAGGCGGGCGAGGGAGATGTCGCGGCCCAGGAGTTCCATCGACTCGTACAGCGGCGGCGACACCGTGCGACCGGTGACGGCGACGCGGACCGGCGCGAAGGCCTTGCGGGGCTTGATGCCCAGGCCGTCGACGACCGCGTCCTTCAGTGCCTGCTCGATGGCCTCCGTGGTCCACTCCGGCAGCGCTTCGAGGGCGCTGATGGCCGCTTCCAGCACCGGCTTGGCGTCCTCGCCGAGGGCCTTGTCCGCGGAGGCCTGCTCCGGGGTGAACTCGTCACCGGCGAACAGGAATCCCATCATGCCGACCGCGTCGGAGAGCACGATGAGCCGCTCCTGCACCAGCGGCGCCGCGGCGCGCACGATGGCCAGCTGCTGCTCGGTCGGCTCGCTGGGCAGCACGCCGCCCTTGATGAGGTACGGCACGATCCGCTCGACGAATTCGTCCGGCGCGAGGGCGCGCAGGTGCGCGGAGTTGATCGCGTCGGCCTTCTTCTGGTCGAAGCGCGCCGGGTTGCCGCTGACCCGGCCGATGTCGAAGGCCTCGACCATCTCGTCCAGGCTGAACACGTCGCGGTCCTCGGAAATCGACCAGCCGAGCAGCGCCAGGTAGTTCAGCAGACCCTCGGGCAGGAAACCCCGGTCGCGGTGGTGGAACAGGTTGGACTGCGGGTCGCGCTTGGAGAGCTTCTTGTTGCCCTCCCCCATGACGAACGGCAGGTGACCGAAATCGGGCGTGAAGTCGGTGACTCCGATGCGCTGCAGCGCCTCGTAGAGGGCGATCTGCCGCGGCGTCGAGGACAGCAGGTCCTCACCGCGCAGCACGTGGGTGATCCGCTGCAGGGCGTCGTCTACCGGGTTGGTCAGGGTGTAGAGCGGATCTCCGCTGCCGCGCACCAGAACCGGGTCCGGGACGCTGCCCGCGGGGAAGGTGATCTCGCCGCGCACCAGGTCGGTGAAGGTGATGTCGCGGTCGGGCATCCGCAGCCGCAGCACGGGCTTGCGGCCCTCGGCGCGGAACGCGGCGATCTGGTCTTCGGTGAGGTCGCGGTCGTAGTTGTCGTAGCCGAGCTTGGGGTCGCGGCCGGCTGCCTTGTGCCGGGCCTCGACCTCCTCGGGCGCGGAGAAGGACTCGTAGAGCTCCCCGGCGGCCAGCAGGCGCTGCGCGACGTCGTCGTAGATGTCGCGGCGCTCGCTCTGCCGGTAGGGACCGTAGGGTCCGCCGACCTCGGGGCCTTCGTCCCAGTCCAGCCCCAACCAGCGCAGCGCATCCAGCAGCGCCTGGTAGGACTCTTCGCTGTCCCTGGCTGCGTCGGTGTCCTCGATGCGGAACACCAGGGTGCCCTTGTTGTGCCGGGCGAACGCCCAGTTGTAAAGGGCGGTGCGGATGAGGCCGACGTGCGGAGTGCCGGTCGGCGAGGGGCAGAACCGGGCCCGGAGGGGCCTGGCGTCGGCTGTTGCTGCTGCTTCTGGCGTGCTCATAACACATCCAGCGTAGCCACCGGTCGGCGGCGCTTGACGAGCGCGTCCCAGCGAGGCATCCTAAGCTTATTCAACAACCGTTGAAATACACCGGGAGGGATCGCAATGGAGCGAACCACCTGCTGCATCGTGGGCGGCGGACCGGCAGGCATGGTCCTGGGGCTGCTGTTGGCTCGTTCGGGCGTCAAGGTGACCGTGCTGGAGAAGCACGGCGACTTCCTGCGCGACTTCCGCGGCGACACGGTGCACCCCACGACCCTGCACCTGCTCGACGACCTCGGTCTGGCCGAGCGCTTCGCCGAACTCCCCCAGCGCCGCCTGAACCGGGTGTCGGTGCCGATCGGCCAGAACGACGAGCTGTTCACCTTCGGCGACTTCAGCCAGCTGCGGATGAAGTACAACTACGTCGCGATGGTCCCGCAGTGGGACTTCCTGGACCTGCTCGCCGACGTCGGCAAGCAGGAGCCCTGCTTCGAACTGCGGATGAACACCGAGGCGACCGAGCTGATCCGCGAAGGCGGTCGCGTCAACGGCGTGCACTACCGCACTTCCGACGGCAGCACCGGCGAGATCCGCGCAACCATCACGGTTGCCTGCGACGGCCGGAAGTCCTTCGTGCGCACCATGCCCGAACTGGGCCTGCAGGACTTCCCGACGCCCATGGACGTCCGGTGGTTCCGGGTGCCGCGCCACCCCGACGACCCGGTGGGCGCGATCGGGCTGATCCGGGACCGCACGTTCATGGCGATGCTGGACCGCGGCGACTACTTCCAGGTGGCCTCCATCATCGCCAAGGGCACCGACCCGCAGGGCCGCAACCGGCCCATCGAGGAGTTCAACGCCGACCTGGTGCACAAGCTCCCCTGGCTCGCCGGACGGGACCTGGTGGCCGACTGGGACGACGTGAAGCTGTTGCACGTCACCCTGGACCGCCTGCGCAAGTGGCACGTCCCGGGCCTGCTGTGCATCGGCGACGCCGCGCACGCGATGTCGCCGGTCGGCGGAATCGGAATCAACCTCGCAGTCCAGGACGCGGTAGCAGCGGCCCGCTACTTGGCCGACCCGCTGCGCGAAGGCCGTCTGGAGCGAAAGCACGTCGCTGCGGTCCAACGCCGCAGGTGGCCGACGACCGTCCTGCTCCAGCGTCTCCAGCGCGTGATCCACGACAACGTGATCACGCCGGCCCTGCACGGCGAAATCGACTTCGGCAACACCGCACGCCTGCCGCTCCCCCTGCGGGCATCGTCGAAACTCCCCTGGCTCCGCAAGATCCCGCCGTACTTCCTCGCCTACGGAGCAGTCCGCGAACGCCCGCCGGAAGCGGCGCTCCGCTGACTGCGGTGAAGGGCACCTCCGACCGACTGTGCCGGTCGGAGGTGCCCTTCACTCGTGCCCTGATAGGTGGTGGGTCAGCCTTGCTGGACCGGGTTGGTGAGGGTGCCGAGGCCGTCGATGGAGACCGAGACCTTCTGGCCCGCCTGCATCGGGCCGACGCCCGCCGGGGTGCCGGTGAGGATCACGTCACCGGGCAGCAGGGTCATCACGCGCGAGATCCACGACACCAGCGCGCCGACGTCGTGCAGCAGCAGCGAGGTGCGCGAGTTCTGCTTGAGCTCGCCGTCCAGTTCGGTGCGGATCGCCAGGTCGGCCGGGTTGGCGCTGGTGTCGATCCACGGGCCCAGCGGGCAGAACGTGTCGTAGCCCTTGGCGCGGGTCCACTGGCCGTCGGCCTGCTGCTGGTCGCGCGCGGTGACGTCGTTGGCGATCGTGTAGCCGAGCAGCACGTCGGTGCCGCGCGCCTCCGGCACGTCCTTGCACGGCTGGCCGACCACCGCGGCCAGCTCGCCCTCGAAGTCCACCCGCTCGGAGCTCGGCGGCAGCTTGATGGGCATGTTCGGGCCGATCACCGAGGTGGACGGCTTCATGAAGATCACCGGGTGCGCCGGCGCCTCACCGCCCATCTCCGCGGCGTGCTCGGCGTAGTTCTTGCCGACGCAGATGACCTTCGTGGGCAGGATCGGCGCGAGCAGCCGGACATCGCCCATCGGCCACTTGCGCCCGGTGAAGGTGGGGTCACCGAAGGGGTGCTGGTCGATCTCGACCGCGAGCACCTTCTCCTGCGGCGCAGCCGGATCCGGCTCCAGTGCCACGAAGGACACCCCGTCGGAGTGGGCGACACGTGCCAAGCGCAAGACGAACCTCCGCGATCAACTGTGGACTGTCAGGTCGAACAGCCTATCCCCGAACCCCACCAGCAGCTCCAGTGGCGGAACCAGGCACCCCGACCCACGCGATTTCCATCGAGCCCTTTTCATCCTGTCCGGCTGGTGACCGCGAAGCACGACCGACACCGCGCGACGAAGGTCGCATGCGCCGCAGGCGCATAGCCCACCCCCGCAACCGTCACCGCCGCGGGTTCTCAGACTGTGCCCGCCCGACTTGGGCTCTTGGCGAGGACAGCCCGTTTGCCGTGTATTGGCCAGGCGGCGTCTGAGGTTCCGCCACCCGCACCGCCACGCACAACGAGCCTGGAAAAACCTCAATGAAATCGGACGTCTGATTTCAATGGAAATTGCGGTGCACCTCACACCGGGTCGAACCATCAGCGTGCGGCGGTGGCCGAGCGGGACGCCTTGTAGACCAGGGCGTCGCAGAGGGCCAGCCAGCTGGCTTCGACGATGTTGGCGTGGACGCCGACGGTGGTCCACTCCTCCTCGCCGTCGCGGGATTCCACCAGCACCCGGGTCACCGCGTCGGTGCCGCGATCGTCGGTGAGGATGCGGACCTTGTAGTCGGCCAGCTCCACCGATTCCAGCCACGACAGGTGCGGGACTAGCGCTTCGCGCAGCGCCGCGTCCAGCGCGTTGACCGGGCCGTTGCCCTCCGCGGTCGCGATGACCCGCTCCCCCGCCACGTGCACCTTCACGGTCGCCTCCGCGATCACCTCGCCGTCGGAGCGGTGGTCGAGCATCACGCGGTAGGACTCCAGCTCGAACGGCGCTTCCACCGGATCGGTGCCAGCCGCGGTCACCATCTCGCGCCGCAGCAGCAGTTCCAGCGAGGCGTCCGCAGCTTCGAAGGACCAGCCGCGCGCTTCGAGCTCCTTGACCCGGCGAACCGCACCGGTGACCGCGTCCGGCTCAGAGGACAGGTCGAGACCGAGTTCGGCGCCCTTGAGCTCCAAGCTGGCCCGCCCGGCCATCTCGGTGACCAGCACCCGCATCCCGTTGCCCACCACGGCCGGATCGATGTGGTTGTACAGCTCGGGGTCCACTTTGATCGCGCTCGCGTGCAGGCCCGCCTTGTGCGCGAAGGTCGACTGCCCCACGTACGCCTGGTGCGTGTCCGGTGCCAGGTTGGCGATTTCGGCGAGCGCGTGGGAAGTCCTGGTGAGCTCGCGCAGCTTTCCCTCCGGCAACACCGGCATCTCCAGTTTCACGCCCAGATTTCCCAGCACCGCGAACAAATCCGCGTTGCCCGCGCGCTCGCCATAGCCGTTGGCGGTGCACTGCACGTGCGTGGCACCGGCCTGCACCGCGGCGATGCTGTTGGCGACCGCGCACCCGGTGTCGTCCTGGCAGTGGATCCCGAGGCGGAATCCCGTGCGTGCAGCGACTTCCCCGACGGTCTCAGCGAGCTGCAGCGGCAGCTGACCGCCGTTGGTGTCGCACAGCACCACGACGTCCGCGCCGGCCTCCACAGCGGATTCCAGCACGCGCAGCGAAGTGTCCGGATCGAACGCGTAACCGTCGAAGAAGTGCTCGGCGTCGAGGAACACCCGACGCCCCTCGCCGACGAGGTAGCGCACCGTGTCGGCCACCATCGCGCAGTTCTCGGCCACATCGGTGCGCAGAGCCCGTTCGATGTGGCGGCGGTCCGATTTGGCCACCAAGGTCACCACCGGAGCGCGGGAATCCAGCAGTGCCCGAACCTGCGGATCTTCGTCCACTTTGGCCCCGGCGCGGCGGGTGGAACCGAAGGCGACCAGCGCGGCGTGCCGGAGTTCGAGTTCGCCTTCGGCAGCGCGGTGGAAGAACTCGGTGTCCTTGGGAAGTGCGCCCGGCCAACCGCCTTCGACGAAGCCGACGCCGAGCGAGTCCAGCAGCCGCGCGACGGCGAGCTTGTCGGTCACCGAGTAGGAAATGCCCTCGCGCTGCGCGCCGTCCCGCAAGGTCGTGTCGTAAACGTGGAATTCGTCGCCCAGAGGGGTTCCGGCCGGAGTCGTGCGGGTCACTGGATCTTCTCCCTATGGCGTCGGAGGTGGGTGCGGCGGGCGCAGGCAACAAAAAAGACCCCCCGCAGGATGCGAGAGGTCAGCGCGCCGGGGTGCGGAGTCGTCTACCCGGCGCGCTCGCCAATAATGATCACACTGCGGAAAGCCACGTGCCCATGCTGCCACAACCCGGCACGCCACCACCAGACGGCACAACTTCCCGCACTGATCGCGAAACGAAGAAGGCGCCCCCGAAGGGACGCCTTCTTCACTGCGATCGATCAGGCCTGCGGCGCGACCTCTCGCGAGGAGACCAGAGCCGCGAGGCGGTCGCCGATGGCGAAGGTCGCCCCCGGCGCCGAGTGGTCGCGGGTCGCCAGGTCGAACGCGACCGACGCCTCGACGCGCCTGGCGGCCTCGGACATCCCCACGTGGTCGAGGAGCATGGCCACCGACAGCACCGCTGCCGTCGGGTCCGCCACGCCCTGCCCGGCGATGTCCGGAGCGCTGCCGTGCACCGGCTCGAACATGCTCGGGTTGCGGCGGGTGGCGTCGATGTTGCCGCTGGCGGCGAGCCCGATGCCACCGGTGACCGCACCGGCCAGGTCGGTGATGATGTCGCCGAACAGGTTGTCGGTGACGATCACGTCGAACCGGCCCGGGTCGGTGACCATGTGGATGGTCGTGGCGTCCACGTGCTGGTAGGCGACGGTGACGTCCGGGTACTGCAGCGAGACCTCTTCCACCACGCGCGACCACAGCGAGCCGGCGTGGGTGAGCACGTTGGTCTTGTGCACCAGCGTCAGGTGCTTGCGCGGCCGGGAGGCCGCACGAGCGAACGCGTCGCGCACCACGCGCTCCACGCCGAACGCGGTGTTGATGCTGACCTCGGTGGCGATCTCGTGCGTGGTGTCCTTGCGCAGCAGGCCACCGTTGCCCGCGTACGGGCCCTCGGTGCCTTCGCGCACGACGACCATGTCGATCTCACCGGGGGCGGCCACCGGGCTCTTCACGCCCGGGTACAACCGCGCCGGACGCAGGTTCACGTGGTGGTCGAGCTCGAAGCGCAACCGCAGCAGCAGACCGCGCTCCAGGATTCCGCTGGGCACCGAGGGGTCGCCCACGGCGCCGAGCAGGATCGCGTCTTGCTGCCGGAGCTCCCCTAGGACCGATTCGGGAAGCAGTTCTCCCGTCGAGTGCCAACGCGCGGCTCCGAGGTCGTATCGAGTGATCTCGGAATCCGGTACGACTTCACCCAGGACCTTGAGTGCCTCGGCAATCACTTCCGGCCCGATCCCGTCACCGGGGATCACAGCGAGCCGCATCTACACACCTCCCGAGAACCACCCCGAACTGCGGGGCTCGAACTGTTGAGCCGAAGGCTACCGGCACGAACATGGCCAGCGGCATGCCGGGCCCACCAAGTGGATGAACCTTCCCGAACCGTGGGACACCCGAAAGAGTGAAACGATCTTGGGTTCCTGGTACGACGCTGAGAACTCCCACAACGCGGAACGCCCCCACGTCCCCCAACCGTGCAGTAACAGCCAGAACCGCACGCCGCCCAACGCAGACGTGGGGTGCGCCGGAACCGGCACACCCCACGTCTGGAACTGCAACGACTTACTCGAACGTCACCGCGCGGACGATGCGGGCGCCGACTGCGGCACCGATCGGCTCCAGGACACCCGCCTCGACCGGACGGTCCACGCGCAGCAGCATGACCGCGTCGGAGCGCTCGGTGGTCTGGCTGACGGTGGCAGCCTCGATGTTCACGCTGACCTCGCCGAGCAGCGTGCCGACCTTGCCCATCACACCCGGGCGGTCCGGGTACTCCAGCAGCAGCACGTTGCCCTCGGCCCGCAGGTCGAAGTGGCGGCCGTTGACCTCCACCAGCTTCTCGACCAGGTTCGAGCCCGACAGCGCACCCGAAACGCGCGCAGTGCGGCCGTCGGCGAGCCCGGCGCGCACGGTCACCACGCTGCGGTGGTTCGGGCTCTCCGGCGAGGTCACGACCTCGACCTGCACGCCCAGGTCCTCGGCCAGCTGCGGGGCGTTGACGAAGGTGACCTGGTTCTCCACCGCACCGGCGAACACGCCGCGCAGCGCCGCGAGCTGCAGCACCGAGACGTCCTCGTCGGCGAGCTCACCGCGCGCCTCGATGGTCACCGAGCTCGGCGTGGTGCCCAGCAGCGCGGACAGCAGCTGGCCGAGCTTCTGGGTCAGCGACAGGTACGGGCGGACCTCTTCGCCGACCGCACCGCCCTGCACGTTGACCGCGTCCGGCACGAAGTCGCCGCGCAGCGCCAGCCGCACCGAGCGGGCCACGTCGGTGCCCGCGCGGTCCTGCGCTTCTGCGGTGGAGGCGCCCAGGTGCGGGGTGACGACCACGTTGTCCAGCTCGAACAGCGGGCTCTCGGTGGTCGGCTCGGTCTTGAACACGTCGATGCCGGCGCCGCCGATCTGGCCGCTGCGCAGCGCGTCGACCAGCGCGTCCTCGTCGATCAGGCCACCGCGGGCGGCGTTGACGACCAGCAGCCCGGGCTTGGCCTTCTTCAGCTCCTCGGCGCCGATCAGCCCCAGCGTCTCAGCGGTCTTGGGCAGGTGGATGGAGAGCGCGTCAGCGCGGGACAGCAGCTCTTCCAGCGAGACCAGCTCGATGCCCAGCTGGGCGGCGCGAGCGGCCGAGACGTAGGGGTCGTAGGCGATCAGCTTGGTGCCGAATGCGGCCACCCGCTGCGCGAACAGCTGGCCGATCTTGCCCAGGCCCACCACGCCGACGGTCTTGCCGTTGAGCTCGACACCGGTGTAGGAGCTGCGCTTCCACGCGCCGCCCTTGAGGCTCGCATCGGCCTGCGGGACGTTGCGGGCCAGCGACAGCAGCAGCGCCATCGCGTGCTCGGCGGCCGAGACGATGTTGGAGGTGGGGGCGTTGACCACCATGACGCCGCGCTCGGTGGCGGCCGGTACCTCGACGTTGTCGAGGCCGACGCCGGCGCGGGCGACGACCTTGAGCTTCTGCGCCGCGGACAGCACCTCGGCGTCGACCTTGGTGGCGGAACGGACCAGCAGCGCGTCGGCCTCGGCGATGGCGTCGAGCAGCGCGGGCCGGTCGGTACCGTCCACGTTGCGGATCTCGACACCGTCTCCCAGCGCGTCGATCACGGACGGAGCCAGCTTCTCGGCGATCAGGACGACAGGACGGCTTGCGTTGGTCACGGGCGAACTCCAGTTGGAAGATCACGGTCGGCACGACGATGTGCCCGGACGAATGGCGAGTTTAACGGGAGATTGAGAAAGAGTTCACAAGGGTGTAGCCCGGATCACCGGTTCTCCAACCACCCATCCGAAAACCCGCCTGACCAGCATTGTCGCAGATCAACCCGGGTGCGAAAAAAGGAGGGCGCGCGTCGGCCGGGGCTAATTGCCACCAAATCGGACCAGTGGTTCTGGAAGCGACGTCTCGCTGCGTTCGCACTCGAGTGCAGTGCGCAACGATGGCGGAGTTACTGCGGGTTCTCAGACGTCTTCCCGAGACGAGAAGGCGTCTGAGGCTTCCGCGGATCGTTCACGGCTCGTCGAACTCGCCGTCCTTGGCGCCGGCGACGAAGGCGTCCCACTCCTCCGGCGTGAAGACCAGGACCGGCCCTTCCGGGTCCGCACCGTTGCGCATGCCGATGTAGCCGTCGACGAACGCGATCTCCACGCCGGGTTCGTCGGGGTCGTCGGTGCTGGTGATCCACTCGGCGGTGGAGAAGTCCAGGTCCTCGCGGATGTGCGCCTTGTCGTCGACGATCTCGTTCTCACTCACGATCCGCACTGTATCCCTCACCCATAGCTGCCAAACGCCCCCCAGCAGAGGGAATTTCCGCAGGTCCGGAACAGCGCGAGGCCCGGTGTCCCTTGTGGGGCGCACCGGGCCGCACACATCGGCAGAACACGCGGATGAGCGCACTGCCGAAGCATTCGTCCGCCAGCCGCTCATGAGAACGGGTTCCCGCAGCCAGGCGGCGTCTGAGGTTCCGCTACCCGCCCCGCAAAGCAGGACGAGTCTGGAACTTACTTAGAGGTCCACGACATCAGGGCGCGGAGCTTCTTGCCGACCTCTTCGATCTGGTGGGCGTTGCCCTCGTCCTGCAGCTTCGTGAAGTTCGGGCGGCCGGCCTCGTCCTCGGCCACCCACTCCCGCGCGAAGGTGCCGTCCTGGATCTCGCCCAGGACCTTGCGCATCGAGTCCTTGACGTGGGCGTCGATGACGCGCGGGCCGCGGGTCAGGTCGCCGTACTCCGCGGTGTCGCTGCAGGAGTAGCGCTGGCCGGCGATGCCGCCCTCCCACATCAGGTCGACGATCAGCTTGAGTTCGTGCAGCACCTCGAAGTAGGCGATCTCCGGCTGGTAGCCCGCCTCGACCAGGGTCTCGAAACCGGCCTGGACCAGCGCGGAAGCACCACCGCAGAGGACGGCCTGCTCACCGAACAGGTCGGTCTCGGTCTCCTCCTTGAAGGTGGTCTTGATGACGCCGGCGCGGGCACCACCGATGGCCGCGGCGTAGGACAGCGCCAGCGCCTGGGCGTTGCCGGAGGCGTCCTGCTCGACGGCGATCAGGCACGGAACGCCCTTGCCGTCGACGAACTGGCGGCGGACCAGGTGGCCTGGGCCCTTCGGGGCGACCATGGCGACGTCCACGTCCGCCGGCGGCTGGATCAGGCCGTAGCGGATGTTGAAGCCGTGGCCGAAGAACAGCGCGTCGCCCTGCTTGAGGTTCGGCGCGATGTCGTTGGCGTAGATCTCGCGCTGCTTGGTGTCGGGTGCCAGGATCATGATCAGGTCGGCCTCGGCGGCGGCCTCGGCCGGGGTGGCGACCTTCAGGCCCTCTTCCTCGGCCTTGGCGCGGGACTTGGAGCCCTCCGGCAGACCGATCCGCACGTCGACGCCCGAGTCCCGCAGGCTCAGCGCGTGGGCGTGGCCCTGGCTGCCGTAGCCGATGACGGCGACCTTGCGCCCCTGCACGATGCCCAGGTCGGCGTCCGCGTCGTAGAAGATTTCAACTGCCATGGGAATTCAGCGTTTCCTTTCGAACTTCTTCGGTTCTCGGCCCGTGGCGGGGTTAGCGCACTGCTGTGGCCGTGATGGAGCGCGGGCCACGTCCTATCGCGATCGTTCCCGACTGCACCATCTCGCGGACGCCGTACGGTTCCAGCATTCGCAGCAATGCGTCGAGCTTATCGGCGGTCCCCGTCGCTTCGATGGTCAGCGCCTCAGGCGAGACATCAACCACCTTCGCGCGGAACAGCTGCACCGTCTCCAGGACCTGGCTGCGCACCGACGCGTCGCCTCGGACCTTGACCAGCAGCAGTTCCCGCTGCACCGCCACTTCCGGTTCCAGCTCCACGACCTTGATCACGTTGACCAGCTTGTTGAGCTGCTTGGTGACCTGTTCCAGCGGCTGCTCGTTGACCGCGACCACGATCGTCATCCGGGAGATCTCCGGGTGCTCGGTCGGGCCGACGGCGAGAGACTCGATGTTGAAGCTGCGGCGGGAGAACAGCCCGGCCACGCGCGCCAAGGCGCCCGGAACGTTCTCCACCAGCACGCTGAGCGTGTGTCGACTCATCGCCCGCTCACTCCTCGTCCTCGAAATGCGGGCGGCTGTCGCGCGCCGCCATGATCTCGTCGTTGCTGGTCCCGGCGGCCACCATCGGCCAGACCTGGGCGTCCGCGCCCACCACGAAGTCGATCACGACGGGGCGGTCATTGATCTCCATCGCCCGCTGGATGACGCTGTCGACGTCCTCTTTGGACTCGCAGCGCAGGCCGACGCAGCCGTAGGCCTCGGCGAGCAGCTTGAAGTCCGGGATGCGGTGCTTGTGGGTGCCGAGGTCGCTGTGCGAGTAGCGCTCGGCGTAGAACAGGTTCTGCCACTGGCGGACCATGCCGAGGTTGCCGTTGTTGATGATGGCGACCTTGATCGGCAGATCTTCGATGGCGCAGGTGGCCAGTTCCTGGTTGGTCATCTGGAAGCAGCCGTCGCCGTCGATGGCCCACACGACCTTGTCCGGCTCGCCGGCTTTGGCGCCCATCGCGGCCGGAACCGCGTAGCCCATGGTGCCCAGACCACCGGAGTTCAGCCAGGTGCGCGGGTTCTCGTAGCTGACGAACTGCGCGGCCCACATCTGGTGCTGGCCGACGCCGGCCGTGTAGACGGCCTCCGGCCCGGCGATCTTGCCCAGCCGCTCGATGACGTACTCCGGCGACAGGCTGCCGTTGCTGGGCCACTCGTAGCCCAGCGGGAACCGGGCGGTCCAGTCGTTGAGCTGTTCCCACCAGGTGGTCAGGTCCGCCGTGCCGTGCTCGGTGGTGGCGGTGGCGACCGCGTCGATCAGCTCGGTGAGCACGTCCTTGCAGTCGCCGACGATCGGCACGTCCGCGTGGCGGTTCTTGGAGATCTCCGCCGGGTCGATGTCGGCGTGCACGACCTTCGCTTCCGGCGCGAACGACGACAGCTGGCCGGTGACCCGGTCGTCGAAGCGGGTGCCCATCGCGATCAGCAGGTCGGCGCGCTGCATCGCGGTGACCGCGGCGACCGTGCCGTGCATGCCGGGCATGCCCAGGTGCTGGGGATGCGAGTCGGGGAACGCGCCGCGCGCCATCAGCGTGGTGACGACCGGAATCCCGGTGCGCTCGGCCAGTTCGCGCAGCTCGGCGTGCGCGTCGGCCTTGATCACGCCACCGCCGACGTAGAGCACCGGGCGCTCCGCCTCGATGATCATCTTGGCTGCCTCGCGGACCTGCTTGCTGTGCGGCTTGCTGGTCGGTTTGTAGCCGGGGAGCTTCATCTCCGGCGGCCAGGAGAACGAGGTGACGGCCTGCTGGACGTCCTTGGGGATGTCGACCAGCACCGGGCCCGGGCGACCGCTGGAGGCGATGTAGAACGCCTCGGCGATGGTGCGCGGGATGTCCTCGGCGTTGGTGACCAGGAAGTTGTGCTTGGTGATCGGCAGCGTGATGCCGCAGATGTCGGCTTCCTGGAAGGCGTCGGTGCCGATCATCGTGGTGCTCTGCTGACCGGTGATGGCCACGACCGGAACCGAGTCCATGTGCGCGTCGGCCAGCGGGGTGACGAGGTTGGTCGCACCGGGGCCGGAGGTGGCCATGCAGACCCCGACCTTGCCGGTGGCCTGGGCGTATCCGGTCGCCGCGTGCCCCGCGCCCTGCTCGTGGCGGACCAGCACGTGCCGGACCTTCTGCGAGTCGAGCAGCGGGTCGTAGGCCGGGAGGATGGTGCCGCCCGGAATGCCGAAAACGATCTCGCAGCCCACGGATTCCAGGGAACGCACCAGTGCCTGCGCACCGGTGACCTTCACTGGGGCACCGCTGGGCGGTGCGGGCTTCGGGCGGCGTCCAGGCGGGGGCGCCGGGACCGGATTCTGCCTGGTGTTGGCGCTGGTCATCGGGTCTGCCTCAAGGTCGGTAGGTTGGGCTGGACACGAAAAAACCCCCGCGGACCACAAATGGCCCCACGAGGGTTGGCGCGTCGACGCTGCGAACTTCCTAGGCGTCGACGCGCCGGGGAAGTACGAGAATGTCGTGCAGTCGCAGCATGGCTTGGACGTTAATGGGCGTGACCCGTTCCGTCAAACAATGCGAGACAGATTTCCCGCATGCTGGACGCCCAAATTCTGCCCGGAACGCCATAACCGCAGATCAGAAGCGCTTTAGCTGCCAGCAGTGTGACACACAACGCGCCCGGTCGGGGTACAACCCGTCCACCGCGCAGGACCTTGGCGGGGCTTGGACCGCAGGTGAGACCATCAACGACGTGAGCGAGACCCCCCAGCAGCAGCCCGAACAGCCCGAGGACGACCAGGTCGCCGAGACTCCGGCGAGCTCCGAGCAGCCGAAGCAGCCCGAGCTCCCGAAGTCGCTAACCTTCCGGATCACCCCGGTGTCGCAGCTCGCCGTGCTCTCCATCCTCGTCTGCGCCACCCCGCTGGCCTGGGCGGCGTACCCGTGGGGCCTGCTGGTCTACCTGATCCCGCTCGGCCTGTCCTGGTGGATCGCGCGTACCCGCACCACGGTGAGCCCGGAACGAGTCGCGGTGCGCACCGCGTTGAGCGGCACCCGGTTCGACTGGGACGAGGTCGCCTCGCTGCACCTGGACGAGAAGCGCTGGCTCAAGGCGGTCCTGACCTCCGGCAAGGAGATCACCCTTCCCGCGGTGCGGGTGCGCGACCTGCCCCGTTTGTCCGTGATGAGCGGTGGGCGCCTCCCCAACCCGGAATCGCAGGAGTAACCTCGGCAGCACCGCCACTCCCCGTGCCCACAAGGTGCGTCCCTTCGGCGACGGGTGTTTCCAGCGGAAGTCGCTGCGCGCGTTCCCGTTGAGACCGCCGAACACCCGTGCCGGGTGAAATGCGTTGCTCTTCCCGAACGAGAAGGTGGATATGCCTCAGCTGCGCTCTCGTACTACTACCCATGGACGCAATGCCGCGGGCGCCCGATCGCTTTGGCGTGCCACCGGCATGACCGACGACGACTTCGGCAAGCCGATCGTCGCGATCGCCAACTCCTACACCCAGTTCGTGCCCGGGCACGTGCACCTGCGCGACCTCGGCGACGTGGTGGCCGAGACGATCCGCGAAGCGGGCGGCGTGCCCCGGGAGTTCCACACCATCGCGGTGGACGACGGCATCGCCATGGGCCACAGCGGCATGCTCTACTCCTTGCCGTCGCGCGAGCTGATCGCCGACTCGGTGGAGTACATGGTCAACGCGCACCAGGCGGACGCGTTGGTGTGCATCTCCAACTGCGACAAGATCACCCCGGGCATGCTCAACGCCGCGATGCGGCTGAACATCCCGACGGTGTTCGTCTCCGGCGGACCGATGGAGGCGGGCAAGGCCGTCGTGGTCGAAGGTGTCGCGCAGGCGCCGACCGACCTGATCACCACCATCGCCGCGTCGGCGAACTCCGCGGTGGACGAGGACGGGCTCAGCGAGGTGGAGCGCTCCGCCTGCCCGACCTGCGGCTCCTGCTCGGGCATGTTCACCGCGAACTCCATGAACTGCCTGACCGAGGCCCTCGGCCTGGCGCTGCCCGGTAACGGCTCGACGCTGGCCACGCACGCCGCGCGCCGCGAGCTGTTCCAGGAGGCCGGCCGGACCGTCGTGCGCATCTCCAAGCGCTACTACGGCGAGGACGACGAATCGGTGCTGCCGCGGTCGGTCGCGAACAGGAAGGCCTTCGAGAACGCCATGGCGCTGGACATGGCGATGGGCGGCTCGACCAACACGGTGCTGCACACGCTGGCCGCCGCACTCGAGGGCGAGATCGACTTCGACCTGGACGACATCGCCGAGACCAGCCGCCGGGTGCCATGCCTGTCGAAGGTCAGCCCGAACTCCGACTACCACATGGAGGACGTGCACCGGGCCGGCGGAATCTCCGCGATCATGGGCGAGCTGGACCGCGCGGGCCTGCTGCACCGCGACGTCTCCTCGGTGCACAGCTCGAGCCTGACCGAGTGGCTGTCCAAGTGGGACATCCGTGGTGAATCCCCGTCGCCGGAGGCCATCGAGCTGTTCCACGCCGCGCCGGGCGGGGTGCGCACCACGAAGGCGTTCTCCACCGAGAACCGCTGGTCCTCTTTGGACACCGACGCGGCGAACGGCTGCATCCGCGACGTCGAGCACGCCTACACCGCCGACGGCGGACTGGCCGTGCTCAAGGGCAACCTCGCCGAAGAGGGCGCGGTGGTCAAGACCGCGGGTGTCGAGGAGGACCTCTGGCACTTCCAGGGCCCGGCGCGCGTGCTGGAGAGCCAGGAGCAGGCCGTGTCGGCGATCCTGAAGAAGGAGATCCAGCCCGGCGAGGTGCTGGTGATCCGCTACGAAGGCCCCGCGGGCGGCCCGGGCATGCAGGAGATGCTGCACCCGACGGCGTTCCTGAAGGGCTCCGGCCTGGGCAAGAAGTGCGCGCTGATCACCGACGGCCGCTTCTCCGGTGGTTCCTCGGGCCTGTCGATCGGCCACATCTCCCCGGAGGCGGCCAGCGGCGGCACGATCGGTCTGGTGGAGGACGGCGACCAGATCCTCATCGACGTCCGCGAGCGCAAGCTGGAACTGCTGGTCTCCGACGAGGTCCTGGCCGAGCGCCGCGCCAAGGTGGAAGCCAGCGAGCGACCGTGGGCCCCGGCCAACCGGGACCGCAAGGTCACGGCGGCCCTCCGCGCCTACGCCCGCCTCGCCACCTCCGCCTCCTACGGCGCAGTCCGAGACGTCAACAAGTGACGAACTTTTCCGTCCGAGTGAGAACGGGTCCGGCTGGTGCCGGGCCCGTTTTCGTTTTCCGGACCGTTCAACAAGACGAAACATCGGACTGCGGCGGCGAATTGGCGTCAGCGAAAACGAAGCGGGGGCGTGCACTTCGCGTGCGCGCCCCCGCTTCGGAAAGCCGATCAGGCGTGGTGGAACAGGAGCAGCACCGCTGCCGCCGCTCCGCCGGCGATGATCAGGCTGATGAAGCCGAACGCCAGCGGACGGCGGAACCACACCCGCCCGTAGTCCAGCGCCACCCGGCCCGGGCCGGTGAACATCAGGCCCACGCCCAGCACGCCGAGCGTCGCCTCGAACTCGAAACCACCGGTGGCGGCGAAGAATCCGCTGCCGAGCTTGAGGAAGACGACGTTGGCCATCACGCCGACCACACCGGCCGCGGCCAGCGGGGTGAACAGGCCCAGCACCAGCAGCGCGCCAGCGCCCAGCTCGGTACCTCCGGTGACCAGCGCCAGCACACTGCTGTTCTGGAAACCCATGTCGGCCAACATCCTGGCCGTGCCTTCCGGCCCGGGTCCGCCGAGCACGCCGAACAGCTTCTGCGCGCCGTGCACGAGGAAGATGCCGCCCAGCGCAAGCCGCAGGATCAGCAGACCGAGGTCGGTGCTGCCGCTCCAGGCGAACGGCTTGCGGCCGTCGCGGACGTCGTCGTAGTACAGGTCGTCGTCACGCCCGCTGGTGTCGACCAACGACGTGGCTTCAGCGTCGCTGTAGCCGTCGTCATCGTCGTAGTAGTCGTGTTTCTGCGCACCGAGGCGCTGCGTGCTCCGTGCACCTGGCGCACCCGCACCTGGCTGCTGGGCGTGCGCGCCGTAGTTGCGGTCGTCGGGGGAGCCGCCCGCACCGCCGGGGCGATCGTCGTGAGTGCTCACGCCGGACGAGGCTAGGGCATGTTCACCCCAACGTGCGACCCCCTCAGGTAAAACGTTCCGACACATGACTGCCTCGAGACCGCCCGCGCGCAGCTGCGGCAGAATGGTCCGATGACGCGCCAGGTGTTCCGTGACTACGATGTTTCCGCAGGTCACAGCATGTGATTCCGGGAGTGGGCGGAGGCCGGTGCGGCCGCCCGGCCGATGGTGTTGCGATGCCCGGAACCCGAACTGCTGCGGGTCGATTCCGCCGCCCGGCCGCTCACCTGGACGCCTCGACGCAGTCGTACGGCCACACCGCGTGATCATGCGGAGGACGCGATCGCCGCCCGACTACCGCGGCTGAGGACCACAGACCGGTCGCTCGCCTCCGCAATGCGTCGAATGCTGCACCACGACTGGTGCTGGCACGCCGAACTGACCCTCGCGTGGAGCGCCGCAGCCTGTCGCCGCGTCTCCGGACTGTACGACCGACGGACTGAGGGGGTGTTCCGAGTGCTTACCTGGGGTTCACCCGTGGACCGATAGGCTCGGGGGTCGTGGCAGCCCCGAAACGCATGCGTCGCATCCTGCTGAGCACGACCGCCGTGCTCTGCACAGTGCTGGCGGGCTGCGCGCAGTTCCCGGACGAGCACACCAGGCCGTGGGGCGATCCGCCGTCGCTGGAGCCGCAGGCCGGCCCGCAACCGTCCTTCGAGAGCGAAGCACCACCGCCGCAGACCGGCACCGAACCGGACAAGCCCGCCCAGCCGGTGGGCTGCGAGGATCCCGACCCGGCCGTGGTGGCGACCTGCCTGGATCCGGTCGGCGCGATCGCGGTGCTGCCGGACGGCAGCGCGGCGCTGGTCGGCGAACGCGCCACCGGACGCGTGCTGCGCGTGGCGCGCGATGCGAAACCCGTTGAGCTGGCGAGAATTCCGGTCGACGCGAGCAGCGGCGGCGGCCTCACCGGACTGGCGCTGTCCCCGACGTACCACGAGGACGAGCTGTTCTACGCCTACGTCACGACCGGCAGCGACAACCAGATCGTGCGGGTGGCGGCGGGCGACCGGCCGAAACCGGTCCTGACCGGCATCCCCAAGGGCCCGCGCGGGAACTCCGGTGCACTGCTCAACGACGGCCAGGGCGCGCTGCTGGTCGCGACCGGCAACGCGGGCAACCCCGGCAACGCCGCCAATCCGCAGTCGCTGGCCGGAAAGCTGCTGCGCATCGACGGCTTCGGCAAGCCCGCGCAGGGAAACCCGGACCCGAAGTCACCGGTCGTGGTCTCCGGCCTGACCGACCCGGCCGGGCTCTGCGGCACGCCCGGCCTTGGCATGTACTGGGTGACCGATCGCCTGGCCGACAGGGACGCCCTGTTCCGCCTGAAGCTCGGCCAGCCGCTGGGCGCCCCGGCGTGGACGTGGACGGACCGCCCCGGCGTCGCGGGCTGCGCCGCCGACCCGGCGAACGTGGTGGTGGCACTGCGCGACGCCGCCGCCCTCTACACCCTCAGCCCATCCCCGGACGGCACGATCACCGGCCAACCGGCGAAGGTAATGGAGAAGACCTACGGCCGCTTCTCCGCAGCAGCCCTCGCCCCCGACGGCCTGATCTGGCTCGGCACCTCCAACAAGGACGGCGGCGCCCCGATCTCCAGCGACGACCGAGTCCTCCGCCTCGAACCCCCATCAGGCGGCACCGCGGGCAAGGACTGACCCTCAGCTCCCGTTCACGCCGCGGTCGGTCAGGTCGGTCAGCAGGTCGATCGCCTCGTCGTCGGTGAGGTCGCCGACCGCCGGGTGCTGCTGGACCAGCTTGGCGTGGGCGAACTGATGCCACAGCGCCGAGATCGCCAAAGCGGTGGCTGCAGGACGGTCCGAGACCCCAGCGAAGTGGTCGGCGAGGTGCCGCAAGTCCGGTTCCAGCAGCATCGCGAGACGGTCAGCGAACCGCTGGTCCACCAGGGCCGCCTGGTCCAGCGCGAGGATCACCGTGCGGTTGGCCCGGAAGAAGCGCCAGTACTTCGCGACGTGCGACCGGATCGCGTCGCGCTTGGCGAAGTCCGAGTCGTGCGCGGAATCGGCCTCGACCTCCCGGTCGCTGGCTTCGATCATGTCCGCCAGCAGCGATTCCAGCAGGTCATCCTTGCTGCCGAAGTGGTTGTAGAACGACCCGGCGGCCCGCCCGGCCTCGGCGGTGATGTCGGTGATCTTGGCGTTGAGGTAGCCGACCCGGTCGAAGACCCGCTGCGCCGCGACCTTCAACGCGGCTTCGGTCTCCGCCGCCTTGACCTTGCGGCTGTCCGCCATCGCACCTCCCGTTCCTTGACAAGCACGCTAGCAATCCTCATCCTGAATCAGAATTCACTGAATCAAAATTCATCAAGGAGCGAGCATGGACACCCGAGTGCTGATCGCCGGCGCAGGCCCGACCGGTTTGACGCTGGGCATCGAACTCGCCCGGCGCGGCGTCGACTTCCGGATCATCGACGCGGCCACCTCGCCGTTCGCGGGCTCGCGCGGCGACAGCCTGCAACCCCGCACGCTGGAGGTCTTCGACGATCTCGGAGTGCTCGACGAAGTCCTCAGCAGCGGCGCACCGCCCGCCCCGATCCGAGCCCACGTGGGCGGCCAATACGTGGGCGAGCGCCGGATCGTTGACCCCGTCGATCCCACCCCCGACGTCCCGCACCCGAACCCGTGGGTGCTGCCCCAGTGGCGCACCGAGGAGATCCTGCGCGACCGGCTGGCCGAGCTCGGCGTGCGCGTCGAGATGGGCGTGGAACTCCTCGACTTCCAACAGGATTCAGATGGCGTGACCGCAACCCTCAGCACCGGAACGGTTCGCACGGCGTTCCTTGTCGGCGCGGACGGTGGGCGCAGCAGGGTGCGCAAGACCCTGGGCGTCGAATTCGCCGGCGAGACGTACGAAAGCATCCGCATGCTGCTCGCCGACGTGCGGGCGACCGGCCTGGATCACAGCCGCGGCCACTGGTTCGGCGCCGCCGACGACCCAACCCGAAGCATCGCGCTGACCCCGCTGCCTGGCACCGATGCGTTCCAGTGCGGCGCCCCGCTCCCCGCCGACCTGGAACCCTCCGCAACTCTGGCCACTCTGCAAGCACTGCTCGACGAGCACGCGGGCCACTTCGGCCTCCAGCTGCACGGCCTGACCTGGTCCACGGTGTGGCGACCGAACATCCGAATGGCACGGCGATTCCACCAGGGCCGCGTCTTCCTCGCCGGGGATGCCGCGCACGTTCACCCACCGACTGGCGGCCAAGGCCTGAACACCGGCGTGCAGGACGCCTACAACCTGGGCTGGAAGCTCGCCGAAGACAGCGCCGACGTCCTCGACAGCTACGAACTGGAGCGCCTACCGGTCGCAGCGTCCACCCTGGGCCTCAGCACGGAACTACTCCAGCGCCACGTCGAAGGACACGCGGACGCACACCGCCGCGGAACCGAAACACACCAGCTGGACATCGCCTACCGAAACAGCCCGCTGTCTCAGGACGAACGCCCGAATCCGGGCCGAGTCCGCGCGGGTGACCGAGCCCCGGACTCACCACTGCAAGACGAGAACGGCAAGGAGATCCGCCTCTTCGATCTCTTCCGAGGCCCCCACTGGACACTCCTAGCCTTCGCCACCGAACTACCAGCGACCGCCCCGGACGTGCAAGCCCACCGCATCGCCCCCACTCCCACCAGCTCATCCCTTGTGGACACCGACGGAACCGCCCGAGCCATCTACGACGTCACCGCCGGCACCCACGTCCTCATCCGCCCAGACGGCTACATCGCTCGCATCACACCCCCCCGCCGATCGAGGCGGTGAAGAGTGCGGGGCACCCGTGCCCAACTAATTTTGGACATGGGTGCCTCTCGCCTCATACCAATCGGGCGATGAGCTCCCGGTCCGCGTCGGCGACCGCGTCGCGAAGCAACGCGAAGCCACGTCGAGTGCAGCTGAGCACCAGCTCGTCGCTGCCCTGGAAGATCAGGTTCAGATGCCAGCAGAAGAGATCGAGAAGCTCCTCTCGTTTCGCATCGATCAGCAACGTCGTGTCATGGAAGCCGATCCGCCGAAAGACCTGGCGTTCGTGCTGACCGAAACAGCCCTCGATCAGGAAGTGGGCAGTGGAGCTGTGCTGCGAAGCCAGCTTCTGCACCTTCTCCAGCTCGGCGAACGCCCCAACACGATCGTCCAAGTCATCCGCCGCGATACGCCGAACAGCCCTCTGCTCGGCGGCGGGCTCATCACGCTCGACTTCGCCGACGCAGCACCGAGAATCGCGTTTGCCGCCTCACACGGACCAGCGACCTACCACGATCAAGAAGCAGACACTGGTCCCATGTTCCGCGCCTTCGAACGGACGCAGGAGCTGGCACTGACGCCGAAGGAGTCGACTGATCTCCTTCTGACGAAGCTGAAGGGCATGCCGTGATGAGGTACGACACCGGTTGGTTCAAGAGCACGCGGAGCTCGGGGTCCAGCAACGCTTGCGTCGAAGTCCGATTAACCGACGGCGCCGTCGCGGTGCGGGACTCGAAGGCACCCGGGGACGGGCAGATCCAGGTCAGCCACACGGCGTGGCGGGACTTCCTGGCCAGCCTCCGCTGACAGCGCGCGTTCGTCCGTCCAGCCCGCTGTTCTTGCAGCACGAAGGGCACCTCCCCGCTGGAGATCCAGCAGGAAGGTGCCCTTCGCGTTGTGCTTACTGGCCGCAGGCCGCCAGGACCAGCTCGCGGACTCGCTTGGCGTCCGCCTGGCCCTTGGTGGCCTTCATGACCGCTCCGACGATCGCTCCCGCCGCCTGGACCTTGCCGCCGCGGATCTTGTCCGCCACGTCCGGCTGGGACGCCAGGGCCTCGTCGATCGCCTTCTGCAGGGCCGAGTCGTCGGAGACGACCTCCAGGCCGCGGGCCGCCACGACCTCGTCCGGCTCACCTTCGCCGGCCAGCACGCCGTCGACCACCTGGCGGGCCAGCTTGTTGGTCAGCTTGCCCTCCGCGACCAGGGCGATCACCCGGGCCACCTGCTTCGGCGTGATGTCCAGGTCCGCCAGCTCCACGCCGCGGGTGTTGGCCTGCTGCGCGAGGTAGGCGACCCACCAGGAACGGGCGTCGCCCGGCTGCGCTCCCGCCTCCACCGTCTCGGCGATCAGCTCCAGCGCACCGGCGTTGACCAGGTCGCGCAGCTCCTCGTCGGACAGGCCCCACTGCTCCTTGGCGCGCTTGCGGCGCTCCCACGGCAGCTCCGGCAGGGTCTTGGACAGCTCCTCGACCCACTCGCGGGACGGCGCGATCGGCACCAGGTCCGGCTCCGGGAAGTAGCGGTAGTCCTCGGAGGTCTCCTTGCGGCGGCCCGCCGACGTGGAGCCGGTGGACTCGTCGAAGTGCCGGGTCTCCTGCAGGATCGAGCCGCCGGAGGTCAGCACCGCGGCGTGCCGCTGCATCTCGAACCGGACCGCGCGCTCGACGCTGCGCAGCGAGTTGACGTTCTTCGTCTCGGTGCGGGTGCCGAACTCCGTCGAGCCCTTCGGCATCAGCGACACGTTCGCGTCGCAGCGCAGCGAGCCCTGGTCCATCCGCACGTCGGAGACGTCCAGCGCGCGCAGCAGATCCCGCAGCGCCGCGACGTAGGCGCGGGCGACCTCGGGGGCGCGCTCACCGGCACCGGTGATCGGCTTGGTGACGATCTCGATCAGCGGCACGCCCGCCCGGTTGTAGTCCAGCAGCGAGTGGTCCGCGCCGTGGATTCGACCGGTGGCGCCGCCCACGTGCAGCGACTTGCCGGTGTCCTCCTCCATGTGCGCGCGCTCGATGTCGACCCGGAACGTCTCGCCGTCGTCCAGCACCACGTCCAGGTAGCCGTCGTGCACGATCGGCTCGTCGTACTGCGAGGTCTGGAAGTTCTTCGGCATGTCCGGGTAGAAGTAGTTCTTCCGGGCGAACCGGCACCACTCCGCGACCTCGCAGTTGAGCGCGAGACCGATCCGGATCGCGGCCTCCACGGCCTTGCCGTTGAGCACCGGCAGCGCACCCGGCAGGCCCAGGCACACCGGGCACACCTGGGTGTTCGGCTCGGCGCCGAAGGCGTTGGTGCAGCCGCAGAACATCTTCGTGTTCGTCGACAGCTCGACGTGCACCTCGAGGCCCAGCACCGGGTCGAACCGGGCCAGGACCTCGTCGTAGTCCATGATCTCGGCGACAGCGGTCACTTGTCGTCCTCCCCCTTGCGCAGCGCGCGCACGGCCAGCGCGGTGCCGGTGACCAGCCCGGCGGCGGTGATGATCGCGTCCGCCAGCTCGAGCTTGTCCTTGTTCTCCCGCGCCGCGCGGATGCTCGCCCGCAGCCCGAACGCCGCGGAGAGCACCGACGCGAGCTGGAACGCCGCCTTCATCTTCGGGTTCATACCGCCACCTCCAGCTCGGGCACGCGGAGCGCACCGCGCGCGGTCTCGTACGCAGCACCGACCCGGTAGAGCCGGTCGTCGGCCATCGCCGGGGCCATGATCTGCAGACCCACCGGCAGACCGTCCTCATCGGACAGTCCGCAGGGGACGCTCATGGCGGCGTTGCCGGCCAGGTTCGACGGGATCGTGCACAGGTCGGCGAGGTACATCGCCATCGGGTCGTCGACCCGCTCGCCGATCTCGAACGCGGTGGTCGGGGTGGTCGGCGAGACCAGCACGTCGACCTGCGCGAACGCGGTGTCGAAGTCGCGGGTGATCAGCGTCCGCACCTTCTGCGCCTGCCCGTAGTAGGCGTCGTAGTAGCCCGAGGACAGCGCGTAGGTGCCGAGCATGATGCGCCGCTTGACCTCCGGGCCGAAACCGGCCTCGCGGGTCAGCGACATGACCTCCTCGGCGCTGCGCTCGCCGTCGTCGCCGACGCGCAAGCCATAGCGCATCGCGTCGAAGCGGGCCAGGTTCGAGGAGCACTCGCTCGGCGCGATCAGGTAGTACGCCGACAGCGCGTAGTTGAAGTTCGGGCAGGAGACCTCGACGACCTCCGCACCCAGCGCGGACAGCTGCTGCACCGCGGCGTCGAACGCCCGCTGCACGCCCGGCTGGTAGCCGTCACCGGAGAACTCGCGGACCACGCCGACGCGCACGCCCTTGAGGTCGCCGGAGGCGCCTTCCTTGGCTGCGGCCACGACCTGCGGCACCGGCTGCGCGATCGAGGTGGAGTCCATCGGGTCGTGCCCGGCGATCACCTCGTGCAGCAGCGCGGCGTCGAGCACCGTGCGGGCGCACGGACCCGGCTGGTCCAGCGACGAGGAGAACGCGACCAGGCCGTAGCGGGAAACCCCGCCGTAGGTGGGCTTCACGCCGACCGTGCCGGTCACCGCGCCCGGCTGGCGGATGGAGCCGCCGGTGTCGGTGCCGATGGCCAGCGGCGCCTCGAACGCGGCCAGCGCCGCCGAGGAACCGCCACCGGATCCACCCGGGATCCGGTTGAGGTCCCACGGGTTGCGGGTCGGGCCGTAGGCCGAGTTCTCCGTCGACGAGCCCATCGCGAACTCGTCCATGTTGGTCTTGCCGAGGATGACCACGCCGGCCTCGCGCAGGCGCTTGGTCACCGTGGCGTCGTACGGCGGAACCCAGCCCTCCAGCATCTTGGAGCCGCAGGTGGTGGGCATGTCGGTCGTGGTGAAGACGTCCTTGAGCGCGAGCGGCACACCGGCCAGCGGCGAAGCCGCCTTGCCCGCGGCGCGGTCCTCGTCGGCGCTGCGCGCAGCGGCGAGCGCACCGTCGTTGTCCACGTGCAGGAAAGCGTGCACCGCGGAGTCGACGGCAGAGATCCGGTCCAAGTGCGCCTGAGTCACCTCGACCGACGAGACCTCACCCGCCTCCAGCTTCGCGGCGAGCTCGGACGCGGTCAGCCCGGTCAGGCTGCCGCCAGATGCGGTCGTCATCAGGCCTCCTCGGTGAGAATCCGCGGCACGCGGAACCGGTCCTCTTCAGCGGCGGGCGCGGCAGCGAGCGCCTGCTCGCGCGTCAAGCCCGGCCGCACTTCGTCCTCGCGGAAGACGTTGGTCACCGGCACGGCGTGGGAAGTCGGCGGGATGTCGTCCGCAGCGACCTCGCCCACCTTCGCCACCGAATCGAGGATCTGGTCCAGCTGGCCGGCGAAGGTGTCGAGCTCGGCCTCGGTGACGGCCAGCCGCGCCAGGCCGGCGAGGTGCGCGACCTCGTCGCGGGAGATCTTGGACACTGCGAAGCTCCCTGGTCATGTCCGGTTTCACGGGTACTGCCCAGTCTATTGACCGGCTACCGGGCGTGTTCCGCGGGGAGTGGGCGACGGACTCGTGAGCGGCGATGGTCGCGCTCACCACCGTTGCTGCTCGCGACTCCGGTTTCACTGCGTGGACGGCGGTATCACCAGGAGCGACCGGCGTCTGCCACAATTTCAGGGGCCAGTTCCTCGTGCGAGGAGCCGCTGGAGCGCGGCTTCGTGCGCCTTGGAGCAGCGCGACCGGCGAGGTGTCGCGCATGAAACTGGAGGCGTTGAGTCCGGTGTCCTTCCTCATCCGGGTGCAGATTCCGGACCGGCCGGGCAACCTCGGTTCAGTGGCGACCGCGCTCGGCGAGATCGGGGCCGACATCCTCAGCGTCGACGTCGTCGAGCGGGTGGGCGGTGTGGCGGTCGACGACCTGGTGGTGGAGCTGCCCTCCGGGCGCCTGCCGGACGTGCTGATCACCGCGGCCGAATCCGTCGAAGGCGTCAGCGTCGACGCGGTCCGCCCCTACGCGGGCGTGCTGGACACCCACCGCGAGCTCGAGCTGGTCGAGGAGATCGCCGCCGAGCCCGATCGCGGCCTGCAGATCTTCGCCGAAGGCGTCCCCAAGATCATCCGATCGGGTTGGGCGATCGTCTTCGGGCACCGCTCCGGCGGCGCGGAGCAGCTGGCGGCGAGCACCTCGGCCCCCCAGGAGGGCTACCTGGAGCTGCCGTGGCTACCGCTGCCGCGCGCGGCCATCCTCGACGGCGACGACACCTGGGTCCCGGAGACCTGGCAAGAACTGGGCACCGAACTGGCCGCCACGCCGATCGGCAAGCCGGACCGAGTCCTGCTGGCCGGCCGCCCCGGCGGCCCGATGTTCCGCGCCGCGGAACTGGCCCGCCTCGCCCACCTCGCAGGCATCGTCTCCGTCGTCCTCGACGGCTGACGCACCCCAACAAGAGGCGAGGGCGGGCTGGATGCCCACCCTCACCTCTTGGAACACAACGAACACGGATCGCGGTTCACCGATCTTGCCGACGCGCGGGGATTCGTCCCTGTGGTTTGCGCGGGTCAGAGGTTCAGGGCGTAGGCGAGGAGGTTGACGGTCGGGGCCGGGGTCCAGTCCCGGTCCGGGCAGCGTTCGAAGCCGAAGCTCTCGTAGAGGCGCCGGGCCGGTTTCGAAGTGTCCTTCACGCAGAGCACCACGCGCTTCGAGTCGTGCTCGCGGGCTCGGTCGATCACCGCCTGCACCAGGGCTCGGCCGACGCCGTTGCCCATCGCCTCCGGCACCACCGCCAGCATGCGGAACTCCAGCTCACCGGACTGGGAGATCTCGGCGTAGGCGGTGCCGGGTTGGACCACGGTGACCGTGCCGAGCGGCTGGTCACCGTCCAGGGCGATCAGCAGCTCGGCACGCTCCGCGCGGTCTGCCGCATCGCGTAGCACCGAGGCGTAGTCAACGTCCTTCGGCAGACTGCCCGCCTCGGTGTAAGCGCGGACGGCGATCTCGCCGATCGCCTCGTAGTCGGCAGGCCGGGCCACTCGGATCGTCGTCATGCCACCGATCCTGCCAACTCGCACCGACAGCGCACGTTCATTCCTCGGCGGGCAGCGCGACCTCCGCCGCGGCCTCCGGGCCGTCGTCGAGCAGCACGCGGAACCCGTCCTCGTTCAGCACCGGCACCTTGAGCTGCATCGCCTTGTCGTACTTCGAGCCCGGCGCGTCACCGACGACCACGAACGCGGTCTTCTTCGATACCGATCCGGCCGCGCGACCACCGCGCGCCATGATCAGCTCCTTCGCCTCGTCCCGGGAGAAGGTCTGCAGGGTACCGGTGACCACGATCGACATTCCCTCTAGGGTGCGCGGGATCGACTCGTCGCGCTCGTCGGCCATCCGCACCCCGGCGGCCCGCCACTTGCGCACGATCTCCTGGTGCCAGTCCACCGCGAACCACTCGCGCACCGCGGTGGCGATGGTCGGGCCGACCCCGTCGGCGGCCGCCAGCTCCTCCTCGGAAGCCTCCTCGATCCGCTCCAGCGAACCGAACTCGCGGGCCAGCGCCTGCCCCGCGGTCGGGCCGACGTGCCGGATGGACAGCCCCACCAGCACCCGCCACAGCGGCTTCTCCTTGGCCACCTCGAGGTTGGCCAGCAGCTTGGCGCCGTTGGCCGAGAGGTTGCCCTCCTTGGTGGTGAACAGCTGAGTCTTGAGCAGCTTCGGCGCATCGAGGTCGAACAGGTCGCCCTCGTCCTCGATCACCCCGGCGGTCAGCAGCGCGCCCGCCGCCTCGAAGCCGAGCGCGTCGATGTCCAGCACCTTGCGGCTGGCCAGGTAGAACAGCCGCTCGCGCTGCTGCCCGGGGCAGCCCTGGGCGTTCGGGCAGCGCAGGTCGACGTCGCCCTCCTTCTGCTGCGCCAGCGGCCAGCCGCACTCCGGGCAGGTCGCGGGCATGACGAACTCGTGCTCCGCGCCGGTACGCACGTCGACTACCGGGCCGAGCACCTCGGGGATCACGTCGCCGGCCTTGCGGATGACCACCCGGTCACCGATCAGCACGCCCTTGCGGCGCACCTCATCGGCGTTGTGCAGGGTCGCCATCGACACCGTGGACCCGGCGACCTTCACCGGCTCCATCACCGCGAACGGCGTGACCCGGCCGGTGCGACCGACGTTGACCTGGATGTCCAGCAGCTTCGTGGTGGCCTGCTCGGGCGGGTACTTGTAGGCGATGGCCCAGCGCGGGGCGCGCGAGGTGGTGCCGAGGCGGCGCTGCAGCGGCACCTCGTCGACCTTGATCACCATGCCGTCGATCTCGTGCTCGGCGGCGTCGCGGTGCTTGCCCCAGTACTCGATGTGCTTGATCAGTTCATCCACAGTGGACAGCACGACGGTGTGGCGGGACACCGGCAGACCCCACGCCTTGAGCGCCGCGTAGGACTCCGACTGCCGCTCCGGTTCGAAGCCGTCGCGCTTGCCCAGCCCGTGGCAGATCAACCGCAGCGGCCGGGTCCGGGTGATCCGCGGGTCCTTCTGCCGCAGCGAACCGGCAGCGGCGTTGCGCGGGTTGGCGAACGGCGGCTTGCCCGCCTCCACCAAACCGGCGTTGAGCTCGGCGAACTCGTCGACGCGGAAAAACACCTCGCCGCGCACCTCGACCAGCCCGGGCACGGGGTACTCATCGGTGCCGGTCAGCTGCTCGGGCACGTCGGCCATGGTGCGCACGTTGAGCGTGACGTCCTCGCCGGTGCGGCCGTCACCGCGAGTCAGCGCCCGCTCCAGCCGGCCGTCCCGGTACAGCAGGTTGATCGCCAGGCCGTCGATCTTCAGCTCGCACAGGTACTGCGCGCCGCTGCCGACCTCGCGCTCCACGCGGTCGACCCAGGCCTGCAGCTCTTCGGTGCTGAACGCGTTGTCCAGGCTCAGCATCCGCTCGAGGTGCGCGACCGGGGTGAACTCGGTGGAGAAGGTGCCGCCGACGACCTGCGTCGGCGAGTCGGGTGCCTGCAAGGCCGGGTGCTCGGCCTCGAGCCGCTGCAGCTGCCCGAACAGCTCGTCGAACTCGCCGTCGGAGATGGTCGGCGCGTCGAGCACGTAGTAGCGGAACTGGTGGCCGCGGACTTCCTCGGCGAGTTCCGCGTAGTGCTCGCGCACGTCTGCGGGCACGTCCTCGACGCCCTCGGCCGCGCGATCGGCGGCGGGGTCGGTCGGCACGTTCTCCTCGGCGCCGTTGTCCGGGTTGCGGTCGTCCACGTCCTTGCTGGTCACGCACCGAGACTAACGAGCGCCCCCGACAACGGCACGCAGCGGCTCGCCGACCGCACCGACCGCCCATCCCGGCCCCGGAGGTGGTCAATTTCGCGAGAAATGGACGTTCACCCGGGTAACGCGAAATTGACCGCCCTGAGGGTGACCTCAGGCCTCCGAGGCGGTGCGATCGAGGTCTCGGACGAGCTCTCGGAGTTCCAGGAGGCTGATCGTGCCTTCCGGCTCGTTCTCGGCGGTCTCCACCCGGCCGAGCCGGTCGGCGGCCAGCCGCTCGCCGAGGGTGGCGTCCAGCGGCAGGAAGGTCAGCGCCTTCCGCTTCTTGTCCTCCATGGCCTGGAAGCCGGGGTGGTAGACGGCCACGTCGACCACGCCTTCGGCTTCGTCGACCTGCGCGACGACCCGCACGTCGGCCAGCGGGTACTTCTCCTCGCCCAGGTTGACCGTGACCTCGGTCGGGTCCGGCACCGGGGGCACCGAGTCGTGGTACTCCCACAGCGTGTCCGCCGCCGGGGCGGCCGCGATCCAGGCGTCGGTGTAGGGCCGCAGATCCTGGTCGGCCTGGCCGCTGACGACCAGCGCGTACACCGCCGTCTCACCGTGCTCGATGGCGAAGGTCAGATTCGGGTGCACCGCGGCCACCATGTCGGCGACCAGGTTCTCGACGCGCAGCGGCTCGCCGTCGCCGAGCGCGGCGGCGAGCTCGGGCAGCAGGTCGTCCCACTGCTGCCAGAACACCTCAGCGCGGGCAGCTGCTTCGGCGGGCACGTCGACCGGTTCGGCGGCGTCTTCAGCGGCACGGCGGCGGCGGAACCTGAACATGCGCCCCATTGTGCCGGTCGGCCTGCCCCGCGCGGGGCCGAACGGGTGGACTCACCCCGCCAGTTCGGCTGTGACGATGCCCGCCAGCTCGACGATCTCCACCCCGCGCACCTGCCGCGCCGCACCGAGTGCGCCGGTCAGCGCGGTCAGCGGATCGTCGTGGGTGGCTTGCCGCACGGCCTCCGCAGCCCGCCGGTGCGCGCGGACTTTGCTGCACGGACGGCTGCGGATGCTCTGCCAGGACAGCTCCCGCACTGCCTCCACGAGCGCATCGTGGTCGACCGGAGAACCGGTGCTCAACGAGCACGCGGTGCGGCGCAGCACAGGGTGGTCCACGCAGTCGGCGGCGACGATGACGTGCCGGGCAACAGCCGCCGCAGCAGCCCGCAACGGCTGGCCATCGGCTTCCCGCAGCGTCAGGAGCAGCTCCGCTGGGTAGCCGACGACGTGCTCCATCGGGTCGGCGACCGCGACCAGGTCGTCCGGCCACGGCGCTACGGGGAAGGTGCGGAGCCGCCCGCCCAGCCAGCCCGGGGTCGGCGGCAGACCAGTGAGCCGCCCGGCCAAGGCCAGCATCAACGCCACCGGATCCGCTTGCGACCAGGGCAGATCGGCCCGCAGCTCCTCCAACTCGTCGGGCGCGGTGCCCTCCCGGATTTCCGGCAGCACCGCTTCGAACGAGGTGCGCAGCTCACCGCCGACAGCGTGCGAGAAGCGGGTCAGTCCGCTGCCGTCCCAGAACACCGAGACCGCGGCGATTTCAGCAACCCGGCGCAGGACTTCGGGACGCCGCCCCTGCTCGCCACCGTCTTCGATCACCAGCACCCAGTCACCGAGCTGCTTGAGCGCGATCATCGGGTGCCGTTCCTGGTTGGCGAACGCCTCCTCGCAGAACTCGTCGACGTCGAGCTCCCGCCCGAGCTCGGCGACCCCTCCGAACGCCGCGGCGACCTGCTCGAGGTCACCGCCTCTCACGAAGGTCAGGCACGCCGCTTCCTGGATGATGCTGCGCCGAACCCACTCGGCGCGCTCGATCTCGCTGACGCAGTAGCTGCCCACGGCCTACTTCCTACCAGCGTACGAAGGCCCTCACCGCCAAATCCGGAAAAGACCTACCAACAGAACTGCCCCGCAACCACCGATCGTACCCCGAAGTCCACAAAGGACTCTGCTGCCAGCGAGCGCTGCTCCACTTGGATCAGCAGTCCACGCGGGAAACCGGACTACTTCGCGGCTTCGTCGGCGAAGAGTTTGGCGAGGTCGTTGGTGAGACTGATGGCTCGGCGGGTCCAGGCCGGGGTTGCTCCGGCGAGGCCGCAGGTGGGGGTGGGGACGCTTCGCTCGGCGAGGGCTTTCCGGGCGAAACCGAGGCGGGAGGCCAGGTCGAACGCCGGTTTCGCGAGGGCGCGCAGGTCGGAACTCGCCGGTTCGGTGCTGGGCACCAGGCCGAGGAACAGGGTGGTGCCTTCTTCCCACGCCTCGCCGAGTTCGTCGGCCAGTTCGCCGGAAACGTCGCCAAGTCCGGAGGCGTCCAGCGCGATCGCGCCTGCGCCTGCGCGGCGCAGCATTGCAACCGGCGGACGTGGGGCGCAGCAGTGCACGATCACCGGAGAATCCGTTACGGCGGCGAGCTTCTCGATGACCTCACCGAGCAGGCGCTGCGCTTCGGGCTCCGGGACGGCGGGAACCTTGCCGTAGCCGGACGGGGTGGGCAGGGCGCCCTTGAGCACTGCCGGCAACGTCGGCTCGTCGAGCTGAACAACGACGCGGGAGCCGGTGCGGTTCGCGACCTGCGTCACGTGCTGGCGCAGTCCCTCGGTCAGCGACTCGGCGAAGTCGCGCAGCGCGCCGTGGTCGGTGAGCACGCGGTGTCCTCGGTGCAGTTCGATGCCCGCTGCGAGCGTCCACGGGCCCGCCGCCTGCACCTTCACCGTGCGCGGCGCGCCCTTCTCGGCGACCGCTTGCTCCACCGCGTCCACGTCCCAGCGCAGCAGGTCGATGGCGCGCTGCTGGTCGCGGCCGGGGCGGCCGGCGACTCGGTAGCCGGAGGGCACGACCTCGACGGCCAGGTCCACCAACAATCCCGCCGTCCGGCCAAGGATGTCGGCGCCGACGCCGCGTCCCGGCAGCTCCGGGAACGGCATCAGGTCGGGCAACTCCCCGGCCACGGTGCGCGCGGCCTCCACCGGATCCGTCCCGGGCATCGAGCCGATGGCGGTGGCGATCCCCGGACCCCAAGCTGCGTCAGTCACCCCGCCATTATCGACGGCCCGCGCCCGCGCAGCTCACGGGCCGTGAGTCCTCTGGGTCGCTGTAGCAGCCCAAAGGACTCACGCGACCTGACCAGCCAAAACGGATCCGTCAGCCGGTGAACTGGTCGCGGAGGACTCGTTTGAGTAGCTTTCCTGAGCTGTTGCGCGGCAGGTCGTCGAGGAAGTGGATCTCCTTGGGCACCTTGAACCCGGCCAGCTGCCCGTGGACGTGCTCGATCAGCTCCACCTCGGTCACCTCGCCCTTGGGCACCACGACGGCCGCGATCCGCTCGATCCACTTCGGATCGGGCACCGCGATCACCGCCACCTCGCCCACCGCCGGGTGGGTGTAGAGCGCGTCCTCCACCTCGCGGGAGGCGACGAGCACCCCACCGGTGTTGATCACGTCCTTGATCCGGTCCACCACGAAGACATAACCGGCCTCGTCGCGGCGCACCAGGTCGCCGGAGTGGAACCAGCCGTCCCGGAACGCCTCCGCGGTCTCCTCGGGCTTGTTCCAGTACCCGGTGCACAGCTGCGGCGACCGGTAGACGATCTCACCCGACTCCCCCGGCGCGACCTCCTCGCCCAGCTCGTCGACGACCTTCGCCTCCACGAACAGCACTGGCCGCCCGGCCGAGTCCGGTCGATCGGCGTGCTCTTCCGGCCGCAGCACGGCGGCCAGCGGCGCGATCTCGGACTGCCCGAAGCAGTTGTAGAAACCGAGTTCCGGCAGCTGATCCCGCAACCGCCGCAACACCGGACCGGGCATGATCGAGGCGCCGTAGTAGGCCTTGCGCAACGACTTCAGGTCCCGCTCGGCGAAGTCGGGGTGGTTGGCCAACGCGACCCAGACCGTCGGCGCGGCGAAGAACGAACCGATCCGCTCGGCTTCGATGCGCCGCAGGATGTCGCCCGGTTCCGGCACCTCCACGAGCCGGTTGGTGGCGCCGATCATCAGGTTCGGCAGCAGGAACACGTGCATCTGCGCGGAGTGGTACAGCGGCATCACGTGCAGCGGCTGATCGTCCTCGGCGAGGTCCAGCGCGGCCAAGCAGGACAGATATTCGTGTAGCAGCGCGCGGTGCGTCATCATCGCGCCCTTGGGCGACGAGGTCGTGCCCGAGGTGTAGAGCAGCTGCACCAGGTCGTCGTCGGAGACGTCCACGTCCAGCTCGGGCAGCGCCCCTTCAGCGCACTGCGCCAGCAGCGAATCCGCGTCGCCGCGCAGCGGGATCACGCGCTCCAACGAGGTTTCTCCGCGGACCTCGTCGAGCTTCCCGGCCAGCGCCGGATCGACCAGCGCGATGCTGCTCTCCGACTGCGCCAGCAGGTAGGTGAGCTCGCCGGAGGTCAGGTTGTAGTTGATCGGCACGTGCACCAGCCCGGCCCGCGCGCAGGCGAGGAAACCGATCACGTAAGCGTCGGAGTTCTTGCCGTAGGCCGCGATCCGGTCGCCCTTGCTCGCGCCCGCAGCCAGCAGCAACCCCGCTGCGCGGGTGACCGCGTCGTCGAGCCCGGCGTAGGTCCACTCCGCCTCCTGCCCGGTGCTGTCGACGAACCGCAGGGCGACTCGATCCGGAACCCGTGCGGCGCTGCGACGCAGGACATCGGCAACGGTGCTGGCACGAAGATCGGACATCGGACCTCCATTTCGCGGGTGATCCAAGACACTAACCGCGGAACGCGCCCGCTTTCCAGAGCTCGCGCAGCGCTGCGTTGACGACATCGGGACGTTGGCTGTGCGGCCAGTGCGAAGCCTCGGCGACCCGTAGCAGGTCGGCGCCGATGCGCTCAGCGGTGACCCGGGCGCACTCCATGATCGGCTCGCCGCCGTGCTCCCGGTACGCCAGCGGCGCGTTCTCCCAAGTACCGGTGACCACCAGCTTCGGGAAGGCGGCCTCGGCGAGGACGTCGGCCGGGATCTGCGCTTCCCAGGTCGGGAACTCGTTCAGCGCGGTCCGCGTGGCGCGCGCCAGTTCCGGCGTCGGCTCCGGCGCTTCGAAACCGACCGACTCGAAGTTGAGCCGCACCAGATCGGCGTCGGAGAGATCCGGCGGCACCGACGCGACAGCCGCCCGGTTGCGCTCCAGAGCCGCGGCGACCAGCGGAGCATCGGCAGCGACCTGAAAGCACGCCGGTTCGATCAGCGTCAGCGACCCCACCGAACCGGGATCCCGCGTCGCGGCCAGCATCGCGACCACGCCGCCTGACGAGTGCCCGACCAGGTGCGCACCGCCGTCGAGCAGCGCCGCGATGTCTTCGGCATCCTGCGCGTAATCGCTGCGCTCTACGTCCGGGCTGCCCCCGTAACCACGCCGATCCGGCAGCACGATCCGGAATTCCTCGGCCAGCGGCAGCTGCGCGCCGAAGCCGAACGCATCGTGCGTCGCCCAAGAACCCGAGCCGTGGACGAACACCACGCGCTCGCCGTCTCCCCGCTCGACCACGTGAAGAGAACTCATGAAGCCGATGATGACGCGAAACGCGGCGAGGTCAACTCTGCAGCGCGGCGATCGCCGCTCCCAGCGCCGCGTCGCGGAAGTCCTCCACAGAACCTTCGGTGAGCGCGCAGTCCTGCAAGCCGCCGATCGCGACAGTCGCCTTGGCGATCTGCGCGGGCATGGCGTCCTCCCCGACCAACAGGCGGTAGGTCCGCTCGCGCCAGCCGAGCATCTGCTCCATCAGGTCGAGCTGCGCCAACGCCCCGACATCCCGGATGACCAGCTCGAACACTTGCCGGTGACGCAGCACCACGTCGAAGTAGTCGGCCAGGAAACCCTGCGGGTCACCCTCCCCGGCCTCCGCCAGCAGCGCCTCGACGTCGTCGAGCAGCGGCTGCACGATGCCGCGCACGAGGTCCACTTTGGACGGGAAGTGGTAGTACAGCGCGGCTTTGGTGATGCCGAGCTGCTCGGCGACCTCGCGCAGGCTGGTCTTCTCGAACCCCTGGCGGGCGAACAGCTCGGTGGCGACCGCGCGAATCTCCGCACTGGTGTCGACTCGTGTCCTCGGCATCAGCACCCTCCTCTCCCCCGATCCTAGTGCTTGCCGACCGGTAAGTTACTTGCCGACCGGTAAGTAACCGCCTAGCGTGCATGCCATGACCAAGACGATCCTGATCTCCGGAGCCAGCATCGCCGGACCGGCACTGGCGTTCTGGCTGCGCGAACACGGCTTCCACCCGACGGTCGTGGAGCGGGCACCCGCGATCCGCGACGGCGGCTACGCGATCGACGTGCGCGGCGCGGCAGTCACCGTCGCCGAGCGGATGGGCATCCTGACCGAACTGCGCGAAGCCCGCACCGGCATGCGGGGCATGACCATCGTCGATGGCGGAAACCGGGAGCTGGCCTCGGTGCGCATGGACGAACTGGTCAACGGTGACGGCGACGTCGAGCTCATGCGCGGCACGTTGAGCCGGATCCTGCACGAGCGCACCGACGGCGTCGAGTACCTCTTCGGCGACTCCATCGCGGCGATCGAGCAGGACTCCGGAACCATCCGCGTGGCGTTCGAGCGGACCGAGCCCCGCGAGTTCGACCTCGTGATCGGCGCGGACGGACTGCACTCCAACGTCCGGCACCTGGTGTTCGGCCCCGAGTCGAACTTCGCCCACCACCTGGGCTTCCACGTCTCGATCTTCAGCACGGAGAACTTCCTCGACCTGGACCGCTGGACCGCACTGCACAACACGCCCGGCAGGCTCGCCGGGCTGTACCGGGCGAAATCCGACCACGGCGCGAAGGCGATCCTCAGCTTCGCGTCACCGCGCCTGCGCTTCGACCACCGCGATCCGGACACCCAGTTCCCACTGCTGGACAAGGCGTTCCGCGACGAGCGCTGGATCGTGCCCCAACTGCTCGAAGCCGCCCGCAACGCCCCGGACTTCTACTTCGACTCGATCACTCAGATCCGGATGGACAGCTGGACCCGCGGTCGCGTGGCGCTGGTCGGCGACGCGGGCTACGGTCCGTCCCCGCTGTCCGGCCAGGGCTCCAGCCTGGCGTTGGTCGGCGCCTACGTCCTGGCCCGAGAACTGCACGCGGCCAACGGCGACCACCTCGCGGCGTTCCGCGGCTACGAGCGCGAAATGCGGAACTTCGTGGCGCTGAACCAGAAGATCGCCACGGACGGCGCGAAGATGCTCATCCCCAAGACCGGAGCCGGCCTGTGGCTGCGAAACCAGATGTTCCGCCTGCTCCCGTACCTGCCGAAAACCGCGACCCTGTCCAAGAACATCGAACGAGCAGCCAACGCGATCGACCTCCCCGACCACAACCGGATCTCGCGGTGAAGGACACCCGATCGCATCGCCGACCTCATCGCGGCCGATGCAGGGGCTCCCAATTTTAGGGAAATTCGCCAACCACCTGAACCCCGCGCATGACAAAGCCGCAGGTGGGCAGGGCTGTGATGGCTCCAGTTAGGTGGAGGGTTCAGCGGGTTTCGGCGATGATGCCGCTGCCCAGAACCAGGTCGCCTTCGGCTTCCTGGCCGTACAGGACGATCGCCTGGCCCGGGGCCACGCCGCGCAGCGGCTGGCGGAGCTGGACGCGGATGCCTTCGCCGTCGGCTTCGGCGACCGCTTCCGCGGTGCCGCCGTGCGCGCGGACCTGGATCACGCATTCCGTCGGCCCGGACAGCGGCTCCTCGGACGGCCAGATCGGACGCTTGGCGTCGATCTCGGTCACCGACAGGCGTTCCGCCGCGCCGACCTTGACCGTGCCGGACACCGGCTCCAGCGACAGCACGTAGCGCGGTCGGCCATCCGCCGCCGGGGCGTCGATGCCCAGGCCCTTGCGCTGGCCGATGGTGAACCCGTGCACCCCGGTGTGCTCGCCGAGCACCGCGCCGGTCTCGTCGTCGACCAGCTTGCCCGGCGCCTGACCGAGCTTGTTCTCCAGGAACTTCTTGGTGTCGCCGTCCGGGATGAAGCAGATGTCGTGGCTGTCCGGCTTCTTGGCCACCGCCAGGTCGCGCTCGGCCGCCTCCACCCGCACCTCGGACTTCAGCGAGTCGCCGAGCGGGAACATCGAGTGCCGCAGCTGCTCGGCGGTCAGCGAGGCCAGCACGTAGGACTGGTCCTTGCCCTCGTCGCGGCTGCGCCGCAGCTCCGGCACACCGTCCACGATGGACAGCCGGGCGTAGTGGCCGGTGCAGACCGCGTCGAAGCCCAGCGCCATCGCCTTGTCCAGCAGCGCCTCGAACTTGATCTTCTCGTTGCAGGTCAGGCACGGGTTCGGGGTGCGGCCCGCGGCGTACTCGCCGACGAAGGTCTCGATGACCTCCTCGGTGAACCGCTCCGCGAAGTCCCACACGTAGAACGGGATGCCCAGCAGGTCTGCGGCGCGCCGCGCGTCGCGGGAGTCCTCGATGGTGCAGCACCCGCGGGCCCCGGTGCGCAGCGTGCCGGGCTTGGCCGACAGCGCCAGGTGCACCCCGACGACGTCGTGCCCGGCGTCCACCGCTCGCGCCGCCGCGACCGCGGAGTCCACCCCGCCGCTCATGGCTGCCAGTACTCGCACGCCTCACACCTCCGTGGCGGTGGCCGTCGACCCCGCCGAAGATCGGCGCAACCCGGCCAGACCGGCGCTACGCGCTCGTTGCACCACCGGCCCGATGGCCTCGGTGAGTGCCTGTACATCGGCCGCCGTCGAGGTGTGCCCCAGCGAGAAGCGAAGCGACCCCCGCGCGGCTTTGGGGTCGGCCCCCATCGCCAGCAGTACGTGGCTGGGCTCGGAAACCCCGGCGGTGCAGGCCGAACCCGTGGAGCACTCGATGCCCTTGGCGTCCAGCAGCATCAGCAGGCTGTCGCCCTCGCAGCCGGGGAAGGTCAAGTGCGCGTTTCCGGGCAGCCGCGACGGACCGCCACCGACGATGTCGGCGCCGGGGTCGCCGTTGAGCACGACGTCCGGAACCTCGCTGCGAACGCCGCTGATCAAGTCGTCGCGCAGCTTCGCCAGCTGCGGCGCGTGCGCCTCGCGGGCGTCGACTGCCTCGCGCACCGCAGCCGCCAGCCCCAGCACACCCGGGGTGTCCAGCGTGCCGGAGCGCACCTCGCGCTCCTGGCCGCCGCCGTGCAGCACCGGCGTGCACTTCACGTCGCGCCCCAGCAGCAGCACGCCCACTCCGTACGGACCACCGACCTTGTGCCCGGTCATGGTCAGCGCGGAAGCTCCCGAGGCGGCGAAGTCCACCGGCAAGGTCTCGACTGCCTGCACCGCGTCGGTGTGCAGCGGCACCCCGTAGCGGTCGGCGATCGCGGCCAGCTCCGAGACCGGATTGACCGTGCCCACCTCGTTGTTGGCCCACATGACCGTGGCCAGCGCCACGTCGTCCGGGTTCTCCGCCAGCGCCGCCTCGAACACCTCCGGGCGCACCCGTCCGTAGGCGTCCGCGCTCAGCCAGGTGATCTCGGCGCCCTCGTGCTCAGCGAGCCACTCGACGGCGTCGAGCACCGCGTGGTGCTCCACCATCGAAGCCAGGATGCGGCGACGCGCGGGGTCCGCGGCCCGGCGGGCCCAGAAGATCCCCTTGACCGCCAGGTTGTCGCTCTCGGTCCCACCTGCGGTGAACAGCACCTCGGAGGGCCGGGCGCCCAGAGCGTCGGCGATGTCCTCCCGCGATTCCTCGACCGCGCGCCGTGCCCGCCGTCCCGAGGTGTGCAACGACGAGGCGTTGCCGATCCGGGTCAACGCCTTGCTGAGCACAGCGACCGCCCCTGGTCGCATGGGTGTGGTGGCAGCGTGGTCGAGGTAAGTCATCGCTCATTCAGGGTAATGCAGGCCGACCGAGCGGAAGCCGCTGGTCAGGACGCTCGGCCGCGAGTCGCGCGCACCAGCGGCAATGCGGCCAGCACCGCGCCCACCAGCAGCACGAGGTCCAGCGACAGGACACCCCTGGTCGGACTCGTCGGGGTGGCGAGCGCGGCGACCACCACGCCACCCAACCCGACCAGCGTGGCCTGGCCGAGCATGTCCGAGATCTGCAGCGCGGACGAGTTGAACCCACGCTCGGCCTCCGCCGACAGCGCCAGCACCCGCACCGAAGTGCTGGTCACCCCGATGCCCATCCCGCAGCCGGCGACGAACCAGCACGCGTAGACCAGCCACGGCAGGCCCCACTCGGGCAAGCTCAGCGACAGCCCGGCGACACCGAATCCGACCAGCGAGAACCCGACCGCGACCACGCGCTCGCGGCGGAGTTCCCGCTGTCGGCCCTGCCACAGCGAGCCCGTGGCCCAGCCGATCGAGGCCACCGTCAGCGGCACGCCCGCAGCCGTCGGCGAGTAGTGGTGCACCACGGTCAGCGACAGCGGCACGAACGCCTGCGCGGTGAAGAACAACCCGGCGAGCAAGCCGCGTGAGAGCACCATCAGCGGAATTCCCGGCTGGGCGCGCAAGGTGCCCTTGGGCAGCAGCAGGCGCAGTGACGGCACCAGCGCCACAACTCCGACCAGGCCGACGAGCAGCGAAATCAGCGTCGGGTCCTGCGCGGCCCAGTTCAGCGCCACGACACCACCAGCCGCTCCGACCGCGGCCAGCGGCAACCCGGGCCGCGGCTCCGGAGGATCCTCGGAACGTGCGCCGAACCGCCGCGCCGTGGGCACCAGCATCGCCGTGCCGAGGCACACCAACGGGGCCAAACCGAGAAAGACCCACCGCCAACTCGCCTGCTCGGTCAGCACGCCCGACACCACCGGCCCGACCAGCGCGGGCACCACCCACGCCGACGACAGCGCACCGAACGCGGCCGGCCGGTGCTCCTCCGGATAGACGCGGGCGATCATCACGTACAGCGCGACGATCAGCACGCCACCGGCCAGCCCCTGCAGCACCCGGGCCACCAGCAGGACGAACATGCTGTGCGCGAACCCCGCGACCACCAGCCCGACCGCGAACGTGGGCAGCGCCATCAGCAGCGGCAGCGCCGGGCCGCGCCGGTCGGACTGTCGACCGCCGACCACCGTCCCGATCGCGCTCGCGGCGAGGAAGACGGTGAACGGCCAGGAGTACCAGTGCTGCGCGTCGAGCTCGGCGACGATCGTGGGCAACGCGGTGCCAAGCCCCATCGCCTCGAAAGCGACGAGGGTGATGACCAGGATCAGACCCGCGGTGAAGGTGCGACGTTGCGGATTCCACAGAGCGCTTCGAGACATCTCGGCAGTGGCCACCCGGTCAGCCTGCAACCTCCACCGCACTGCAAGTCCAGTGGTTGCGGGAAAATCTCCCCTTCAGAACCTGTTTTTGAACTCGTTTTGCGTAGCGGTGCGGGTAGCGGAACCTCAGCGGTGCAAGCTGCGAGGGTGGGCTATGCGCCTGGCGGCGCGTCAAAGGCAAAGGATCAAAACAGGCCCTCAGACCAGCATCAGGCGGCCAGGCTGTGGCCGGACTGCTCGACGCGATGCCCGTGCGCCGCTCCGCTGGCCAGCGCGATCTCCTCCTGCGCGCGCCTGGCCAACTCCCGGCGATCGGTGCCGTGCAGTTCGGGGAGCACGACCAGCTCTACCACTAGGCCGCGCGCGCGGGCAACGGTCAACAGCGAGCTGACCAACGTCGTCTCCCCTAAGAAAGCCGCCGCAGTGGTGAACTGCCCTGTCCCATCGCGGAACCGCAGCGCCACCGGCTGCATCCGCGCCCCGGCGTCGACCGCGGCCTGGAAGACCGCGGGCCGGAACGTCCCGATCGCCCGGCCGCACCAGGTGGTGCCCTCCGGGAAAGCACCGATCACCGCCCCGGCGCGCAGCTCGTCAGCGATGGTGCGCACCGAGGTCGGCAGCGCCGACAGCCGCTCGCGGTCGATGTAGACCGTGCCGATCCGCCCAGCCAGCGGGCCCAGCAGCGGCCACGACCCGACCTCCACCTTGGCCAGCATCCGCATCGGGGACAGCACCTGCAGCGCGACGATGTCCAGCCACGACACGTGGTTGCAGACCACCAGCGCACCCCCGGCCGGCAATCCACCGTCGAGTACGAGACGAATCCCCAAGGCTCGCAGCAGAACCCGGAACCACGCCACCAACGCCCGGTGCCGCGCCGGGCCCAGCACCGGCAGCACCAAGACCAGAACGCATCCGCCGAGTAGCAGCACGACGACCCCGCTCAGGCGCAGGACCAGGTGCAGCAGACCGACCTCGGCAACGCGATCACGCGGCGGCATGCACTGATCGCCGCACGGCGAAACCGGCATCCACGGGTGGTTCATGCCGCATCGCCCAGGAAGAACCGCAGGTAGCGCTGGTCCGCGCGGTCGAGGTCCAGCAGCACGAAGAAGTCGGCGACGTTGAAGTCCGGGTCGTGCGCCGGTCGCCCGCACACCTGAGCACCCAGCCGCAGGTACCCCCTGAGCAGCGGCGGCAGCGCAGTGCGGCCGGTGACGGCGAACGGCTCCCAAGGCCGGTGCGGGTGCACTCGGTACTCCTCGGGCGCGTAGTGCTTCTCCGACACTGCGTTCCACACGTGCGAAGCCAGCACGCCGCCGTCGTCGAGCGGCACGGACGCGCAACCCGCGAGCATCCGGTGCCCGTGCAGCAGCATGTACCGCGCGATTCCCGTCCACACCAAGCCGATCACGGCGCCGTTGCGGTGGTCCGGGTGCACGCACGAACGCCCGGTCTCCACCAGCGAGGAGCGCAGCGGAGCCAGCGCGGACATGTCGAACTCGGTTTCCGAATAGAGCATCCCGGCTTCCGCGGCCCGGTCCGGCGGAAGCATCCGGTAGGTCCCCACGACCGCCCCCGAGTTGTCTTCTCGGACGACGAGGTGGTCGCAGTAGTCGTCGAAGGAGTCGCGGTCGAGGCCGAATTCCCGACCGCTGACCGTGGCTCCCATTTCCTCGGCGAACACCTGGTACCGCAGGCGTTGCGCGGCGTGCACTTCGTCGGAGTCTCGGGCGACTAGCAGCGAGTAGTGGGCGTCGGCCGCCGCGTTCGGTGCGGCGCTGGCCAGCAGCTGCGTCTCGGACATGCCGCAGGTGTATCGCCGCGTGGCGAACGCCCAACACACCGGGCGAGGGCACGGAGCAGGAACTTTCGGTGAACCCCTGGTGCGGGCCGAAAGCACTGGCCCGAACGGCCTACCGGCGGAAGGCGAAAAGGGCCCGCTCCAGCACCGAAGCCGGGCTCGGCTGAGTCGCCATCTCCTCGCTCACCTCGCGCGCCGCATCGCTGAACGCGGGCTCGTCGAGCAGCTTGCGAACCGAAGCCCGCACCATCTCGACGTCCATTGTGGTCGGATCGTGCGAGAGACCGACGCCGCGGTCCACGACCCGCGCGGCCGACATCGGGTTGTCCGCGAAAGCGGGCAGCACCAGCTGCGGCACGCCGTAGTGCAGCGCGGCCGCCGTGGTCCCGGACCCGCCGTGGTGGATCAGCAGCGAACTGGTCGGCAGGAACGCCGACAGCGGCAGGAAACCCACCGTCCGCACGTTGTCCGGCAGCGACCCGACATCGGTGAGATCGGTCTCCTTCGCCGCCAGGACCACGTCCACGTCGAACTCGCTGAGCGCCTCGTCCACGACGGACAGGCTGCTCGTGCCGGACATGATCGGCGCCACGGTGCCGAGCGTGACACCGATGCGTGGTCGTTCCGGCCGCTGCAGCGCCCATTCCGGCACGGCCGAGCCGCCGTTGAACGGCACGAACCGCATCGGCCACCACGGCAAGCCGTCCACGTGGTCCACATCGTCCTCGATCAGCCCGCCCATGCTCGGCGGCCGCGGATCGATCCGCGCGATCACCTCCGGCACCCCGTCCGGGATGCCCAGGTGGGCCCGCAGCGCCGCGGTCAGGTCGTCCTCGTCGTAGAAGTTCCGCCCGGTGCGGAAGCTCCCGTCGCGCGACGACCAGGACACCCGGTTGCCGACCTCCAGCACCGGAACCCCGAGCGCGACCGCGGTCAACCGGCCGGTCGCGTGGTCGGTGGTGTGCACGACGAGGTCCGCGCCGAACGCCCGCCCCGCCTCGATGCTGCCCTCGGCCATCGTCAGGGTGAACAACGAGAACGGGCCGCCGGACCGGGGCATCTTCTCGAACGCCTCGGTCAGTCCCCTCGCCTCGAGGTACTTCTCGAACTCCGGCGAGCTGTCCTCCGAGGTGACCGCCCGCATCAGCTCGGCCCACACGTCGTGCTCCGGGAACACGTCCACCACCGGCAACCCAGCCCGCGCACCGGCGTCGACCATCTCGCCGGTCGTGGCCACCAGCACCTCGTGCCCGGCGGCCCGGGCAGCCCAGACCATCGGCACGATCGGGAACATCAGCCCGTAGCCGGGCGCAGCAGTGAACAGGATCCGCACAGCAACACAGCATGCCACCGCCCGATCACTCCGCGCAGCTGATTTTCCGGCGAGCAGGGTCTTCGGCCCGATCCGGCAGAAGCTAGATTCCGGGACATGCAGCAAACGACCGAGCGCGTCGACCTCTACACCGACGGCGCATGCAGTGGGAACCCCGGACCCGGCGGCTGGGGCGTCGTGCTGCGCTACGGCAACCACGAGCGCGAGCTCTACGGCAAGGACGCCGCGACGACGAACAACAAGATGGAGCTCATGGCGGTGATCGAAGGCCTCGCCGCCCTGACCCGCCCGATGCCCTCGGTGCGCATCTACACCGACAGCACCTACGTGCTCAAAGGCATCACCGAGTGGATGCGCGGCTGGAAGCGCAACGGCTGGATGACCTCGGCCAAGAAGCCGGTCAAGAACGCCGACCTGTGGCAGCGCCTCGACGCCGAATGCGCGCGCCACAGCGACGTCCAGTGGGAATGGGTGAAGGGCCACGCCGGCCACCCCGAGAACGAACGAGCCGACCGACTCGCCTGCCAAGGCCGAGACGAAGCCCGCGAAGGCTGAATACACGTCTGCCGAGCGCCTCCGGCGCTTCAGAGACAAAGACCAAACCCAGGTCCAAAGACGAGCTCTGACAAACGAAGAGGCGGGCCGCACCGAGGTGCGGCCCGCCTTTTCTGGCTTGAAAATCAGCCCTTGCGCTTGGAGACTTCCTCCGTGAGCTGCGGGGCGACCTTGAACAGGTCACCCACGACGCCGTAGTCGGCGATCTCGAAGATCGGCGCCTCGGGGTCCTTGTTGACCGCGACGATCGTCTTCGAGGTCTGCATGCCGGCCCGGTGCTGGATCGCGCCGGAAATGCCCAGCGCGATGTACAGCTGCGGGGAGACGGTCTTACCGGTCTGCCCGACCTGGAACTGGTGCGGGTAGTAACCGGAGTCCACCGCCGCACGGGAAGCACCGACCGCAGCACCCAGGCTGTCGGCGAGCTTCTCGACGACCTCGAACGACTCCGCCGAGCCCACGCCGCGGCCACCGGAGACCACGATGTTGGCCTCGGTCAGCTCGGGGCGGTCGCCCGCCTCGGCCGGCTGGCGGCCGGTGATCTTCGCACCGGAAGCGGCCGGAACCTCGACCTGCTCCACCGCCGCGGCACCCGCGGACTCCTCGGCCTCGATCGAGCCCGGCAGGACCGTGATCACCGGAACGCCCTTGGTGACCTTGGCCTTCGCGTCGTAGGTTCCGCCGAACAGCGACAGCGAACCCACGCCCTCACCGTCGAGGTCCACAACCTCCGACAGCAGACCCGAACCGATCCGAACCGCCAGGCGGCCGGCGATCTCCTTGCCGTCGATCGACGCCGGTACCAGCACCGCCGCCGGGCTCGCGCTGCCGACCAGAGCGGCCAGCACGTCCACCTGCGGCGTCACCAGGTACTGGCTCGCCTCCGCCGACTCCGCGGCGTACACCTTCGCGGCACCGTGGGCCGCCAGACCCTCGGAGAGCTTGCCCGCGGTGCCCGGCTCGCCGACCACCACCGCCGACGGCTCGCCCAGCCGGCGCGCCGCGGTCAGCAGCTCGTACGTGACCTTCTTGACCTCGCCGTCCACGTGGTCGACGAGGACCAGAACCTCAGCCATGAAACCTATGCCTCCTCGAAAACCCGTGAACGACTCAGAGCAGCTTCTCGCCGGCCAGGAACTCGGCCAGCTGCACGCCGCCCTCGCCCTCGTCGGTGACCTTCACGCCACCGGACTTCGGCGGGGTCGGCGCGGACTCGACCACCTGCGACGCGGCGTTGGCCAGGCCGACCTCGGCGGCGTCGATGCCGGCGTCAGCCAGCGACAGCACGCTGACCGGCTTCTTCTTCGCAGCCATGATGCCCTTGAAGGACGGGTACCGCGGCTCGTTGATCTTCTCCGTCACGCTGACCACCGCGGGCAGCGCGGCCTCGATGCTGTCGACGCCCGCGTCGGTCTCGCGCTCGATCTTCACGCTGGAACCGTCGGTCTCGACCTTGCGCGCGTAGGTCAGCTGCGGCCAGCCGAGAACCTCGGCCACCATCGCCGGAACCGCGCCCGCGCGGCCGTCGGTGGCCTCGTTGCCGGCGATCACCAGCTCGGCGCCTTCAACGGTGCCGATCGCCTTCGCCAGCGCGCGAGCGGTAGCCGGGGCGTCGGTGCCGTGCAGCGCCTCGTCGGACAGGTGCACCGCCTTGTCGGCACCCATCGACAGCGCCTTGCGGATCGCGTCGGTGGCGCGGTCCGGACCCATGCACAGAACGGTCACCTCGCCGCCCTGCGCCTCCTTGATCAGCAGCGCTTCCTCGACGGCGCGCTCGTTGATCTCATCCAAAACCGCATCGGCCGATTCGCGGTCCAAAGTGTGATCCGCATCCGTGAGCTTCCGCTCGGAATACGTGTCGGGCACCTGCTTGACCAGGACGACGATGTTCATGGGCCCTCTTCGACCTCCTGCGGACTGACGACGCTCGCTGGCCCTCCAGCGGCTTTGCTTGCGGACCCGGCGCTGTGAGGTCCGGGTAGGTTGACCTTGCCATGCCCCTGGTTGAAAAGCACAGTGATGCCAACCACCGGTAATGTTACTCATCGGTAGCACGGCTGCAAACCAGGCCCCGCACGTGACAGTACTCACCTTTCCCGCTGCGGATGGAAGCAGAGTGGTGCGAACGTCTCCACGGGGCAGATATGAAGAATGTTTACCTCTTAGTAGCCTGGCCGCATGAGGCAACGCGTCGCCATCGTGACCGACTCGACGGCTTCCATCCCGCTCGACGTCGCCGATCAGCTCGGCATCTCGGTCGTCCAGCTGGAGTTGAAGGTCGGCGAGGAGCAGAACGACGAGCGCCGCGTGCCGCACTCCCAGCTGGCCCAGGCGATGGCCGCGGGCACCCCGGTGGCCACCGGCGAACCGCCGCCGCCCGCCTTCTACTGGAACTACAGCGACGCCGCGGCCTCCGGCGCCGAAGCGATCATCTCAGTGCACATCTCCGAAGGCCTGTCCCGCACCTGCGAATCTGCCCGCACCGCGGCGGCCGAAATCGGCATCCCGGTCTACGTGGTCGATTCCCGACTGGTCGGCCTCAGCCTCGGGTACTCGGTGATCGCCGCAGCCGAGGCCGCGGCCGCCGGCGCGACGCCGCAGGGCGTGATGGGCGTGCTGGACCGGCGCCTGCGCAGCACGATGCAGTTGCTCTACGTGGACACGCTGGAATACCTGCAGCGTGGCGGCCGAATCGGCCGGGCGCAGGCGTGGCTCGGCCAGACGCTGTCGATCAAGCCGGTGCTGGCCCTCAAGGAGGGCATCATCGACCAGCACGCCAAGGGAATCGGCACCGATCGCGCGCTGAAGAAGGCGGTGACCGCCGCCGTCGAGCGAGCGGGCAACAACCCGATCGACGTCGGCGTCGAGCACTTCGAGTTCGCCGACCGCGCCAGCCAGGTGCTCGACGAGCTGCGCTCGAAGCTGCCCCAGATCCGCCGCGCCACCGTGGCGGAGACCAGCGCGATCCTCGGCGCCCACGTCGGACCGGGGGCGCTCGGCGTGACCGTCTCCCCCGTCTGAGAACTCCTTCTTCGCCGCGACCGCGAAGTTCGGGACGCCCGAACTCCGAAGCTGCGGCGATTCTTCTTTGCCAGACGCGAAAACCGTTCTGACTGCATGCCAAACCAGCCTGCAGCGCGCAGAATCCGTTAATTCCGAACAGTTTTCAGTAAACCAATACCCAGCTTCCACTCCGTCGAGTGATGCAAACGGCTGTTCGACTCCGGATACTCGATTTCGGGGCAGCGCGAAACGCACGAATTCCACTCCCGTGCCGCGCTGCGACCTCTCACCCGCAACCGATTCCGGAGGCACCGTCATGTCTTGGAACCGGTACAGGGCCGGGAAGATCGAGGGCGCTTACACCGACGAGCACGGCTTCATCCACGTGCCCGGAGGCAGCCACGTTGACCTGAGCAAAGCAGCCATCTACGCACGGGTGTCAGACCCGCGTAAACGAAAAGACCAGCTGCTCACGCAGGAACAGCCCAGGGCCGTCGGATCATCGTCGTGAATGAGGCCGCCGAAGGAACCGACGACCTTATTCACGACCTGGTAGCGATCATCTATTCGTTTTCCGCGCGCCTGTACGGTCAGCGGCGTTCGCGGCGTGCTCAGGAGCTGTCCCGCTTGGCCCGTGAACCGATGGATGTTGAGGAAATGGATGACGACGGGACCGAGTCGTCATGAGCGGGAAGGCATCGCGTGCGTTCCGTCTGCGCAGCAGCTCGCACCGGATCAAGGATGAGCGGGTAGCCGAGATCCTGCCGGTGTGGCAGGCCAGTCTTGGCCGCATGCAGGCTGAGGTTGCTCGCCTCATCTTCACCACCGGAGAGCTCCCTCAGTGGGTGGACGCCAAGGGCTGGGATGGTGGCCTGTCGCAACGCCAGTGGGACTCGGTTCGAGCTCAGTCTATTGCCCAGCACAAATCCTGGTTGGGCAACTGCGAACGCGTCTTCCGTCAGACCGTCGCTGCGTCCGCAATCACCGGTCAGGTGCGTAAGGACTTGTTCTATGTCAACAAGTCCCGCGCCTGGTACCTGCCGGTTGAGGGCGACGGCGTGGCGATCACCAGCAAACGCAGCATCCCCGCTGAGACCATGTGGCTCGCTCGCCGCATCATGAAGCACGTCCGCACCCAGGTTGGTCAGCCGGACATGCGTCGGCTGCGGACGATGGTGATGGATGGCAAGGTCGCCAAGGTCGAAACACCCAACGGTCATCACGGCGACTACTGGGTCCGCATCGCCACCCTCATCACCGGTAAGCCCGTTGTGATCCCGTTGCACGCGCACCGCGCGTTCCTTGACCGGCTCGCGCAGCCGGGCGCGAAGCTGGCCAACCACTGCCAGGTGCATGTCAACACTGATGGCACGGTGGACTACCGGCTCGTCATCCACACACCCAAAAATCCAGCCCGTACCGGTGGACGTGAGATAGGTATCGACTGGGGCATGTCCACCCTGTTCGCCACTAGCGACGGGCGCCTACACGGACGCGGATTCCTCGACCGGCTCCGCGCCTACGACGCGCGCCTGCAACCACTCATGGCCGCGTTGCAGCGCAACGGAATCAAACTCCGTGACTCGCGGCGCTATCGGGCGCTGGTGCAGGACGTTCGCGGGTTCATCACCAACGAAGTCAACCGCTGCCTTAACCGCATCATCGCAGACGACTCGATCGACACGCTCGTAGTCGAAAAGCTGAATTTCCAGGGCATCGCCCGCGAAGGCCGCTTGTCCAAGCGCATGCGGCGCCTGCTGTCCAACACCGGACGCGGCGCCGTCAACACCGAGCTTGCGTCCCTTGAGGAAGACCAAGGGGTCGCCACTGTTGAGGTCAACCCCGCGCACACCAGCCGGGAATGCACCGGCTGCGGCTACACCAGCAAGACTAACCGCACAACCCAAACCAAGTTTCGGTGCGGGTTCTGTGGTAAGACCGTTCACGCCGACATCGGTGGTGCCCGCACGGTACTGGGACGTTCCCAGAACAACAGGCATTGGACCGACCGGAACCGTGGACAAATCCTGACCATGCTCGACGAGGATTTCCGGTCCCGGTGGGGCTTGGGGTTCGCCGACGTGGATCAGCGACGCAACACCAGGGGGTCACGAGTCGCCCCCACGTCGGCTACCGCAGCGACGCAAGCAAACGCGTTTCCACGCTAAGCATGACTCTTCCAGCACCGTGCTGTTCCCGCTGGTCGGATCAGCGCTCCAGCTTGTCCATCGCGCGGTGGATGCGCTTCACCGACACCGGGAACGCCGTGCCGAGCGACTGCGCGAACAAGCTGACCCGCAGCTCCTCGACCATCCAACCGACGTGCAGCAGGGCTTCGCTCGGATAGCGACCCTGCGGCACCCCGGCCAGCAGATCCCGATAGCGCTGCTCGACCTCGTCCACCTGGTACATCCAGTCCCGGTCGCGCTGCGGGTGGTACTGGAGCTTGTCCAGCCGCTGCTCGATCGCGTGCAGGTATCGCACCAGGTCGGACAGCCGCGTGTACCCGGTCGTGGTCACGAAACCGGGCCGCAGCAGCGCGTCCAGCTGGTCCCGGATGTCGGCGTAGGACTCGCCGGGCAGCACCTTCGCCCGGTCCGCGAGCGCGGACTCGACCCGCTGCGCGGTGACCAGCACCTGCTCCACTTTGGACATCGCGTCGACGGTGACCGCACCCAGCTGCGCCCGAACCTTGTCCTGCAGCGCGCTGAACGCCGTCTCGTCCCAGACCGGGCCGCCGTTGTCCGCCATCAGCTTGTCGATGGCGCAACGCACGCAGTCGTCCAGCACGGTGTTCAGGTCGCCGTGCTGGCTGCCGCCGAGCACCAGGCGGGTGGTGCCGCTCATGCCGCGCTGGATGGACTTCACCGGCGAGGGGATGTTCAGCAGCAAGAGCCGGCGGGTGCCGTCCCACAGCGCCCGGCGCTGCTCCTCCTCGGTGTCGAACATCCGCACTGCGACGCTGTCGCCGTCGTCGACGAGCGCCGGGTAGGCCTTCACCGCGTGGCCGGAGCGCTGCTGCTCGAAGGTGCGCGGCAGCTGGCCGAAGCTCCAGGAGCGCAGTCCGCGCTGCTCGATGTCGTCGGCGGCAGCGGCGATCTCCGCGCGCAGCTTGGGCTTCAGCTTCCGCTTCAGCGCCTCCAGATCCTTGGACTCGGCGAGCTTGCGGCCCTTGCCGTCCACCACGCGGAAGGTCATCTTCAGGTGGTCCGGCACCTTGTCCGGGTCCCACTCGGTGCCGGGCACCGCGACCCCGGTCATCTGCTTGAGGCCTTGCTGCAGGCTCTCCAGCAGTGGAGCGGCGAAGGGCTCGATCCGGGACAGCACCGCCTTGGCGAAGTCGGGGGCTGGCACGAAGTTCCGGCGCAGGGTCTTCGGCAACGACTTCAGCAGCGCGGTGACGAGTTCTTCGCGCAGTCCCGGGATCTGCCAGTCGAACCCGCTCGGGTCGACCTGGTTGAGCACCGGGAGCGGGATGTGCGCGGTCACGCCGTCCGCATCGGCACCCGGCTCGAACTGGTAGGACAACGCCAACCGGAGTCCGCCCTGCGGCCAGAGGTCCGGGTAGTCCTGGCCGCTGACCGCCGCCGACTGCTGGTTGATCAGCATCGACTTCTCGAAGTTGAGCAAGTCGGGCTGCTCACGGCGCGTCTTCTTCCACCACGAGTCGAAGTGCCGTCCGGAGACAACTTCTTCGCCGACGCGCTGGTCGTAGAACTCGAACAGGGTCTCGTCGTCGACCAGGATGTCGCGCCGTCGCGCACGCTCCTCCAGGTCCTCGACCTCGTCCAGCAGCGCCCGGTTCTCGTGGAAGAACTCGTGCCGGGTGTCCCAGTCGCCTTCGACCAGCGCGTGCCGGATGAACAGCTCGCGGCTGAGCTCCGGATCGATGCGCCCGTAGTTGACCTTGCGCCCGACCACCAGCGGAACGCCGTAGAGAGTGACCCGCTCGGCGGCGACCACGGCTGCCCGGTCCTTCTCCCAGTGCGGTTCGCTGTAGGTGCGCTTGACCAGGTGCTGCGCGAGCTGCTCCACCCAGTCCGGTTCGACCTTCGCCACGATGCGTGCCCACAGCCTGGAGGTCTCCACCAGCTCGGCCGCCATCACCCAGCGCGGTGGCTTCTTGAACAGCGAGGATCCGGGGAACACCGCAAACTTGGCGTTGCGGGCGCCCTGGTACTCGTTGCCGCCGCGTCCCGGCGGGCCGGACTTCTTGTCCTGCCCGGACTTCTTGTCAACGTCCTTGAGACCGATGTGCGAGAGCAGGCCGGCGAGCACCGACTGGTGGATCCGCGCCGGGTCGGCTTCCTGGTCGTTGAGCGTCAGGCCCATCGACCGGACCATCTGGCGCAGCTGGCCGAAGAGGTCCTGCCACTCGCGCACGCGCAGGTAGTTGAGGAAGTCCGTGCGGCACAACTTGCGGAACTGGTTGGACGACAGCTCCTTCTGCTGCGTCCTCAGATACCGCCACATGCCGAGGTAGGTGAGGAAGTCGGACTCGGCGTCCTTGTCCACGAAGCGCGCGTGCTTCTGGTCGGCCGCCTGCTGCTTGTCCGTGGGCCGCTCGCGCGGGTCCTGAATGGACAGTGCCGCGGCGATGACCAGCACCTCGCGCAGGCATCCGTTGCGATCGGCTTCGACGACCATCCGGGCCAGCCGCGGGTCGATCGGCAGCTGCGCGAGCTTGCGGCCAACCGGCGTGAGCCGCTTGGCCAGCTCGGACTTCGAGTTGTCCAGCGCGCCCAGTTCCAGCAGGAGGTTGATCCCGTCGGTGATCTGCCTGCGGTCCGGCGGCTCCACAAATGGGAAGGACTCGATCTCACCGAGCCCCAGCGAGGTCATCTGCAGGATGACCGAGGCCAGGTGGGTGCGCAGGATCTCCGGGTCGGTGAACTCGGGACGGGACAGGAAGTCCGCCTCGGAGTAGAGCCGGACGCAGATGCCCTCGGAGACTCGGCCGCAGCGACCCTTGCGCTGGTTAGCCGAGGCCTGCGAGACCGGTTCGATGGGCAGCCGCTGCACCTTGGTGCGGAAGCTGTACCGGGAGATGCGCGCGGTGCCCGGGTCGATGACGTACTTGATGCCCGGCACCGTCAGCGACGTCTCGGCCACGTTGGTGGACAGCACGATCCGGCGCCCGGAATGCGGCTGGAACACGCGGTGCTGCTCGGCGGCCGACAGCCGCGCGTACAGCGGGACGATCTCGGTGCCGCGCAGCTTCTGCTGCTTCAGCGCGTCCTCGGCGTCCCGGATCTCCCGCTCACCGCTGAGGAAGACCAGGATGTCGCCGGGTCCCTCGGCGCAGAGCTCGTCCACCGCCTCGCAGATCGCCTGGGTCTGGTCGCGCACCACGTCCTCGGACTCGTCCGAGTCGTCCACCAGCGGCCGGTAGCGGACCTCGACCGGGTAGGTGCGGCCGGAGACCTCGACCACCGGCGCGTCCTCGAAGTGCCGCGAGAAGCGCTCCGGGTCGATGGTGGCCGAGGTGATGATCACCTTCAGGTCGGGGCGGCGCGGCAGCAGCTGCTTGAGGTAGCCGAGGATGAAGTCGATGTTCAGGCTGCGCTCGTGCGCCTCGTCGATGATCAGCGTGTCGTAGCGCCGCAGCAGCCGGTCGTGCTGGATCTCGGCGAGCAGGATGCCGTCGGTCATCAGCTTGACCAGCGTGTCCTCGCTCGCGCGTTCGGTGAACCGCACCTGGTAGCCGATGGCATCGCCGAGCTCGGTGTCGAGTTCCTCGGCCACCCGCTCGGCGACGGTCCGCGCCGCGAGCCGACGGGGCTGGGTGTGCCCGATCATTCCCTGCACGCCGCGGCCGAGCTCCAGGCACATCTTGGGCAGCTGGGTCGTCTTGCCGGAGCCCGTCTCACCAGCGACGATGACGACCTGGTGATCGCGGATCGCGGCGATCAGGTCGTCCCGGCGCTGGCTGACCGGCAGATTCTCCGGGTAGCGGACCTCGGGCACGTTGGCGCGCCGGTTCTCGAGGCGCAGCTCCGCGGCCTCGACGTCAGCGGTGATCTCGTCGACCACCGACTGCAGGGCCTGCGGGTCGCGGATCTTGCGCGCCCCCTCGATGCGGCGGCGCAGCCGACGCTGGTCGTGCAGCATCAGCTCGGGCAAGCGGTCCCGCAGACCAGCGAGCGGAGATTTCACAGACGTACCCATACTCCGGACAAGCATAGAGAAGGCACCGTCGGCCCTGCCTCTGGTTTTCGCCACCCTCACACCGCACGGCGAACACGTCACCAGGTGCGATCAGATGCACCCCGCGCAACGCGGGGCTGGAGCGCTCGGCGGCGGCATCTCGTTCCGCCGCCGAGCGCGGGAAAACCGCTCGGCTCAGTTGCCGGTGAACTTCGCCTTGCCCGGACCGTTCTCGATGAACGAGCGCATGCCGATCTTCTGGTCCTCCGTGGCGAACGTCCCCGCGAACAGGTGCGTCTCCAGCTTCAGACCGTTGTCCAGGTCCAGGTCCAGCCCGCCGTCGACTGCGGCCTTGGCTGCGGCCAGGGCGCGGGCGGCGCCGTTGGCGAACTGCTCGGCCCAGCGCCGCGCCGCCGCGTACACCTCGGCGGCCGGCACCAGCTCGTCGACCATGCCCAGCGACAGCGCTTCCTGCGCGTCGACGAACCGGCCGGTGTAGATGATGTCCTTGGCCTTGCTCGGCCCGATCAGCCGCGCCAGCCGCTGCGTGCCACCGGCACCGGGGATCACGCCCAGCAGGATCTCCGGCTGACCGACCTTGACGTCGTCCGCGGCGATGCGTCGATCGCAGCTCAGCGCCAGCTCGAAACCGCCACCGAGGGCGTACCCGGTGAGCGCGGCAACGGTCGGCTTCGGGATCGCAGCGACCTGGCTCATCGCGTCCGACAGGCCGCGCTGCTCCTTGCGGGCCATGTCCGCGTAGGACATGTCGGCCATTTCCTTGATGTCCGCGCCCGCGGCGAAGACCTTCTCCCCGCCGTAGACGATCACGGCGCGGATGTCGTCGCGCTCGGCAGCCTCGATCGCGACTTCCCGCAGCTCGACCTCGATCTGCCGGTTCAACGCGTTCATCTTGGGCCGATCCAACCGGATCGTCCCGATCGCGCCGTCCACCTCAAGCCTGACGAACTCGCCCACGCGGCAACCTCCTCGTCGAACCGCCACCTCGACGCGCAGGCTATCGCGCGCACAACGGGAACCGCTGTGTCACGGATCTCAAAGGACGCCCGGGATCTCACCTACACGGAAGGCCCGCACCCCAGCAGCCGCGCCACGAGGAAGCCCCAGCCGAGTTCGAGTGCAGCCCCTCAGCAACCATATTTGATCTTGGTCTTTGAAACGCCGAAGGCGTTTAGCCCACCCTCGCAACCGGCACCGCCGCGGGTTCTCAGACATCGCCTGGCGAGGACAGCCCGTTCGCCGTGTATTGGCGGCCATACACGGCGAACGGGATCCTGCAGCCAGGCGGCGTCTGAGGTTCCGCCACCCGCACCGCCACGCAAGGCGAGGGGGACAGGCTTTCAGCTGCGGCGGCGGGCGAAGTAGCGGTCACCGCTGCGCTGCAGCTCGAGGTCCTGGTCGAAGGTCTTCGACAGGTTGTCCTCGGTGAGCACGTCCTCGAGCAGCCCCTGCGCGACGATGCGGCCGTCGCGCAGCAGCAGGCCGTGGGTGAACCCGGGCGGGATCTCCTCGACGTGGTGGGTGACCAACACCGACGCGGGGGCGTCGGGGTCCATGGCCAGCGCGGACAACCGCGCGACCAGGTCCTCGCGGCCACCCAGGTCGAGACCGGCGGCGGGCTCGTCGAGCAGCAGCATCTCGGGGTCGGTCATCAGGGCGCGAGCGATCGTGGCGCGCTTGCGTTCCCCTTCGGACAGCGTGCCGAACTCGCGGTCGGCCAGGTGCGCGACGCCGAGCAGTTCGAGCAGCTCCGCGGCGCGGTCGGTGTCCATGGCGTCGTACTCCTCGCGCCACCGGCCGAGGACCGCGTAACCGGCGCTGACCACGACATCGCGGACCAGCTCGTCACCGGGGACGCGGGCCGCCAGCGCCGCCGAGCACAGCCCGATGCGGGGGCGCAGGTCGAAGACGTTGGTCTTGCCCAGCCGCTCGCCGAGCACGTCCACAGTGCCCTCGCTCGGGTACATCTCGGTGCTGGCCATCTTCAGCAGGGTCGTCTTGCCCGCGCCGTTGGGCCCAAGCACCACCCAGCGCTCGTCGAGTTCCACCGACCAGTTCACGTCGGCCAACAGCGTGGTCTCTCCCCGCCGAACACCGACGCCATCCATCCGGATGACCAGGTCGTCCACGTCTACCTCCCCGCTGTGACTGACCGCAGCGCCTGGGCGTGGCGCCCTCGGTTCGTCTTCGATCCAGGACCGCCGCAGGCCTTCGGCGGGTCCGCTCCGCGCCCCATTGTTCCGGTCCGGGCCGGAGCGCCTGCGGGCGGGAGCACTCAGCGCTCGCTCAGCCGGGTGACACCCGTCCAGGGCTCGGCAAACGTCGCCGCTCAGCATTCGGGAAGGTTGCGTTCGTGCTGGCACAACACGCCGTCGTCGTGCCACGATCGCCGGCGTGTCGATTCGTTGCTCACCCGCGATCGCGTGACCGACCTGTTCCGGGGCGTCACCTCCGCCTGTTGCTGAAGCGGTCAACCGCTTTCCAGGTCCGTTCGCGCGGCTCGACGAATCACTCCACTTCGAAGCCATCCCGCTCGCCGACACGAACTGGAGACACGCCATGAGCGCTGTACAGCAGCCCCGACGCGATCAGCGAACCGCCCAGCTGTCCGAGTACACCCCGACTGAACCGGTGCCGGAATCAGACCGCAATCCGACCGACTCACCGAGGGCGAGATCCCCGGCGCGCTGACGGTCGAGCGCATCGTCCTGGAGTGGCGCCTGGACCCGGCGGGAGGTCACCGCCTCGACGGCCTGCACCCGGACCGCCCGGTGGTCCTGGTCTGCAACGAGGGCTGCACCTCCAGCCTCGCCGCAGCCCAGGCGAAGGGCCTCGGCCTGCGCCGAGCAACGGACCTCACCGGCGGCTTCCGAGCCTGGAAGGCCGCCGGACTCCCGGTCACGACCACCGCCTGATCCCGCAGACTTCCGCGATTTCAATGGAAATCAGACGTCCAACGTCCATTGAAATCGCGGAAGTCGTCCAGGAACCGTCGAGGCCACCGGGTGTGGTCCTCGCCGAAAGCGGATATGGGCGACTGCTGCGTCCCGTACGCTTTCGTCCTTGTGCAAGCGCAGAGTCTGATGTTCCGCCCGTGGGTCGTTGCCGGGTTCGTGGGAGCCGTCGCCGTTGCCGCGGTGGAGGCGTACGCGGGCACCGATGTCGCCGGGACCGCCGCGGCGTGGGCCGGTGCTCTCGTCGGGGTGATGCTGCTTCCGATGGCGACGCAGCTCGGGTTGATCGTCGGAGCCGTCGTCTTCGGTTTGCGCGTGCGGCACGTGATTTTCGGCGCCATGCGCGAGGTCGCGTCCTGGACTCCCAAGCGCGTGAAGTTCACCTTGCGCGCGCTGCCGATCACGCTGCGGGCCCAGATCGGCCCGTGGAAGTCGCCGGTGATCCTGCGCTGCTGGCTGGCCGGGTTGCTGTCCGCAGTGGTCGGTGTCGCGGTGGTCGCGGGCAGCTGGCTGCTGACCGACTCCGCGTTCTGGCGCGGGTTCGCCATCGCCGCCACCCCGCTGATGCTCTACAAGCTGTGGCCGCAACGAGTTCCGCTGACCACCTCGACCGGCTGGTTGCTCTTCTCGCTGCCGCGCCTCGAAGGAACCGAACGCGACGAGTTCGTGGCCGCGCCACTGGCCGCTCGCGCTTACGAAGCGCTGCGCGTCGGCAAGATCGACCAGGCGCAGTCCTACGCCGACGAGCTCACCGAGAACTACCCCGGGCTGAACGCCACGATGTCGTGCCAGGTTTCGGTCATGGAGGCACGCGGCGAGTACGCGCCGGGCGTTCTGACGCTGCTGAAGCACATCTCGGAGAACGACGACATCCCGCAGCGCAAGATGTCCTACCTGCTCGCCGGGTTGGCGGGTCTCGGCTTCAAGGCGGTCGAAGCGGGCCAGCTGCCCGCGGAATCCCTGCTGCCGACTGCGAAGAAGGCGCTGGAGGACGCCGTCAAGCTCGGCTACCCGGAGTTCGAGCTCAACGGCACCAGCGGACTGCTGGCCCTGATCGAAGGCGACCCGGAAACAGCGGTCCGCCTCGCCCAGGCGGGAGCGGACTACAACCACACCCCGCTCTCCCTCGCGGACGACCTGGTCACGCTGGCCCGAGCCCACATGGCCTGCCACGACAACGCAGCAGCCCGAGAAGCCCTGGCCCAGGCCGAAGAACTGGCGCCGTGGTCTCCCCGCGTCACCGAAACCCGCCAACGGCTCGCCGTCGCCTGACTCAGCGCACGGTCAGCACGAGTTTCCCGGTGGTGCGGCCGGTTTCACCCAGCTCGTGCGCCTTGGCCGCGTCTGCCAGCGGGAACGTTGCAGCGATCTCGGCGCGCAGCTGACCCGACTCGACGAGGTCGGCGATGGCTCTCATGCCTGCCTGGTCAGCTTCGACGAGCATCACCTCGGCGCGCACCCCAAGCTCCCCGGCTTCGGCCACCAGCTGCTCCTGGCCGTACGGGAGGATGGAGACCAGCACGCCGCCGCGCCGGAGGGTGCGCAGCGACCTGCTGCGGTAGTCGCCGCCGATGGTGTCCAGCACCACGTCGACGTCGCTGACCACGTCGGCGAAGTCGGTCTCCCGGTAGTCGATCAGCTCGTCGGCGCCCAAGCCGCGCAGGAACTCGTGCTTGCCCGCGCTCGCCGTGCCGATCACGTGCGCGCCACGCGCCTTGGCGATCTGCACGGCCGCGTGCCCGACACCACCGGCGGCGGCGTGGATCAGCACCCGCTGCCCGGCCTGCAGGTGCGCGGTGTCCACCAGCGCTTGCCAGGCGGTCAGGGCCACGAGCGGAATCGCACCCGCCTGCACGTGGTCCACTTCGGACGGTTTGGGGACGAACGCGCGAGCCGGTCCGGTGACGTACTCGGCGTGCGAGCCGGCGCCGTGCGGGTAGGGCAGCATGCCGAACACCTCATCGCCCGGCTTGTGCAGGGTGACTCCGGTACCGACGGCCACCACCACGCCGGAGACGTCCCAGCCGAGCACGTACGGCGGGTTCCCCAGGAACCGCTGCTGGGCGCGGTGCTTCCAGTCCGTCGGGTTGACCCCGGCCGCGTGCACCTGGACGAGCACCTGGCTCGGACCGGGTTCGGGGCGCGGCAGTTCGACTTCGCGCAGCACGTCCGGGCCGCCGAACTCGTCCTGGCTAATCGCGCGCATCGTTTCGTTCATGCCCCGAGGCTGCCGCATCCGAGCCACCAGCGAAATGGCAAGAATGCCAACATTCGATAGGATCGTGCCATGCATCGGGTCGTGGCGCTCGCGCTCGACGGGGTCTACCCGTTCGAGCTCGGCATTCCCAATCGGGTCTTCGGCAGCACCGACGGTCACTACGAGGTGCTGACCTGCACCGTCGACGGTCGGCCGGTGCGCAGCGACGCGGATTTCCTGATCACCGCGGAGCACGGCCCCGAGCTGCTGAGCACCGCGGACACCGTCGTGATCCCGCCTTACGACATGACCCAGCTCGCTGCGGAGCTGCCGCAGCCGGTGGCCGACGCGCTCGCGCTGATCCGGCCGGGCACCCGCATCGTGTCGATCTGCACGGCGGCATTCGCCCTCGCCGCGACCGGGATGCTCGACGGTCGCCCGGCCACCACCCACTGGTTCTACACCAACCTTTTCCGGCGGTTGTTCCCCGCCGTCCAGCTGGACCCGGACGTGCTGTACGTCGACGACGGTGACGTGCTGACCTCCGCGGGCGCCGCCTCCGGCGTCGACGTGTGCCTGCACCTCGTGCGCAAGGACCACGGCAGCGAGGTGGCGAACCGAGTTGCGCGCAGGTGCGTGGTGCCGCCCTGGCGGAATGGCGGCCAGGCCCAGTACATCGAGCGCCCAATGCCCGACCCGACGGCTTCCAGCACGGCAGCGACCCGAGCTTGGGCGACCGCGAACCTGAACTTGCCGCTGGCGCTGGCCGATCTCGCCGAGCACGCACGGATGAGCGGCCGCACGTTCGCCCGCCGGTTCCGCGAGGAGGCGGGCGTCAGCCCCGGCCGGTGGCTCACCCAGCAGCGCGTGGCCAGGGCCCGCCACCTGCTGGAGTCCAGCGACCTGCCGATCGACGAGATCGCCGAGCAGGTCGGCTTCGCCACGGCCGCATCGCTGCGCCAACACCTCAACGCCGAGATCGGCGTCGCTCCCCTCGCCTACCGCCGCACCTTCCGCGCCGGCGTCTAGCCGCGCTTTTCAGCGGTCGCGCAGCCTTTCAGCAAGTTTTCCACCACATCCAGGAGTGCTGAGCGGTCCGGCTGAACCCGAGCGAGCACGCGCAGGCCGTAGTACGTGCTCAGCACCTGGCGGGCCAAGCTGTCCGCACTGCGGGCTTGGTCGATCTCGCCGGAGCGCTGGCCTTCAGCGAGGGCTTCGCGCAGCGCCTCCTCCACCGCCGCGAAGTTCTGCCGCACCTGCTCCCGGGCATCGGGGTCGACTGCGGCTCGCTCGATCGCTGCGTTGATGGCGAAGCAGCCCGGTCGGTCGGTGTCGGAGAGATCGGTGTCGATCGCCGTGGCCAGAAGGTTGCGCAGCCGGTCCTCGACCGGACCGGACGCTCGGAGCATCTCGACCTGCTCGGCCGTGGCCGTCTCCTGGTACTGGCGCAGGCTGCGCAGGTAGAGCTGGTGCTTGTCGCCGAAGGCGTTGTAGAGGCTGGAAGGACCGAGTTCGGTGCGCTCGCTGAGGTCTCGGGTCGAGGTCGCCTCGTACCCGCGACGCCAGAAGGTGTCCATCGCCGCGTCGATGACGCGGGCTTCGTCGAACTTCCGCGGCCTGGCCATACCGCCACCCTAACCGTTTTGGAGCAGACGGACGAAAACCTCACATTTTTGAATCGATCGATTCAAAACACTGCTAGCGTCGGAGCACACAGCGGGCGCATCCCACAACGACTCGCGCGCAACCGTGATCGATGACGTACCCACCCGCCCAGCGGCGGCAATGGGAGCACGACAATAGCCTGGGCAGGAAAACCCCGCCGTACCACGGAAAATGGCGTGAACACTTCGGACAGCAAAGTGTGGTAAGCGTCGACTGCTCCCCATTTGCTCCCCACAACATCAGATGGCCTGCCCGCGAAGATCGCGTGCAGGCCATCTGACCAGAAAAAACACTGTGGGCGATACTGGGATCGAACCAGTGAGCGCTTCGGTGCGAAAGATGCGATCAAGCGCCGACCTGGGGTTTTGCTGTGACGTCTAGTGCTGCTGAGTTTGGCCGACGTGCCGTTTCGTGCTGATCAATGCCAGGTGCGACCGCTGCTCGTGCTGACTTTCTGCTGACTGGTCGGCTGCCCTCCACTCACAAGGGAGGGCCTCTGTCCTCACCCCGTCGACCTGTCGGAGACCGATCAGGTCGTGTCAAGGGGGCAACCGCCGAGCCTGGCGGTACACCTCTGCGAGAGCTTGCCCCCTTGACACGGCCTGATAGCCCTGTGGGAGGTCGATGGGGTGAGGACAGAGCAGCCACGACCGAACCGCAGCGTTCGATCTTGAACCCTCACCCTGGAGACCTGCCGTCCGGCGAGGACATCCTTTTGCGGTTCAGCGTGGCCCTCTGGTGGCGCGGGGCCGCCTGCCTTCCCGTCAGCCCGGGACGCGGGGCGCTGGGGTGCCGGAGGCGGGGCCCCTGCGGTCCCGCTGGCCCGGGCAGGGAAACCGCAGGCAGGCGGCCCCGCAGGGGCCGCCCTTGATGAAGAAAAGAAACTCTGAACACCGAAGCATGGCCGGATGCGGTCCCTGATCGCCCCGTAGGACGACGACGCCCTGAATGGGCCATGGCAGGTGTCAGCGGTGTGAGTACGGTCGAGCTCATGACATTGGTCGAGTGGGCTTACGGAGTCTCCGAAGGGAAGTTGGCTGAATCGCTGCCCAGGAGGTGGGCCCACGTTCAGGGAGTTGCCAGGCGGGCCCGGGAAGTTGCAGGTGCAGCCCGCGAAGATTCAGACCTGCTAGAGGCCGCAGCCGTTCTCCATGATGTCGGCTACGCGCCAGATATCGCAGAGACCGGCTTTCACCCGCTGGACGGTGCCCGGTTCCTGGAGGCGCTCAACGCTCCTCGACGTCTGGTGCACCTCGTTGCTCACCACTCGTTCGCTGCCTTGGAGGCGGACCTGCGCGGTCTTGCCGATCAGCTTGCTGTCTACGAAGACGAAGCGACCGCCACTCGTGACGCGCTGTGGTGCTGCGACCTCACCACGACGCCCGACGGCGACCCTGTTGACGCCCGAGAACGGATCGCTGAGATCAAGCACCGGTACGGCCCTGGCCATCTCGTAACCGAGTTCATCACGAAGGCCAGCCAGGAACTGCTGGGGGCAGTTGATCGCACCTGGGAGCGAGTCAGTACCGCTAGCTGAGGAACGGCACTTCGCGCGGCTCCAAGGCATGCTCAATCCGCAGCCGGACGGCCGGATGGATGGTGAGGTCTCCGATGCGCTCCCGCGGCACCCATTCCACGCGTCGCGATTCTGAGCTGGTTCGGAGCTCCCCGGACTCAGGCTTCGCACGAAAGGCGATGGAGAACTCCTGCCTGACCTCGCCGTCGTCGTAGGCGATCACGTGTCGCGGGTCGGAGTAGATGCCGACGATTCCGGTCACCTCGATCGTGATCCCGGTTTCCTCCTCGACCTCGCGGATGACTGCCTCGCGGGTCGTCTCCCCCAAGTCTTGTGCGCCTCCCGGGACGGTCCAGAGGCCATTGTCCGTGCGTTCGATCATCAGCACATCGCCATCGTCGTTCCGCACAATGGCGACGACAGCTACAACAAGGCTGTTCGGCGCGGGGGCGCACGGATCGTCGTAGTAGTCCTTCTTGGGCATCGATTCGCGACCTACCAGGTGTACGGAGTTGCGGACTCCCAGATTGCATCAAGGCTGTCCAGGTACGTGGTGAACATATTCCCGGCGGAGAGCTGCCGCAGGTGCAGCGCTGGCGCGTGTGAGGCGACCTTGCCGTAGACGTGAGGATTCACGATCATGTCGTCATCGAACCGGAAGATCGAGTTGTAGAGGACGGTCCCATGCGTCCGGACCTCAACACCATCGATGCTGGCCATCGGCTCAAAGTACGCGAGCGCATGATCGATCTTCGCGGAGATCGTGTTCCTGCCGATCCTCTCATCCAGACTCCGCTGGATGACGGCCTCGCTGTCGCGGTCACCGAAGAGCAGGCGAACTTGGGCCCCTGCCCCTGCCTTCTCCTTCAGCGTGGCGAGCAGGTTCGGCTTCTCGGTCAGGAACATCCCGACGTACACCAGGATGTCGACATGCGTCGTGGCCGCAGCCAGAAGGCGGTCCCAAAGGTCCGCCGGAACCGCGCTTCGGTGCGGGAACACCTTAATGATCTCCGACTCGCTGGCTTGATTCCGCTGCGCGTCGGTTGCAGCCTCCGGCCAGAGGTAGTGCTCGCGCTCCCCCAGCACCGCCGCAGTTGCCCGCCGGTATCGCGGATATGGCGTTCGCCCCGTCGTGATCCAGCGCTCGACAGTCTTGGGGTCCGTTCCCAGTTCTTCGGCAAGCCGGTCAGGCGTGATCCCCTTGGCCGCGATCGCGTCGCGGAGTCGATCGTTTGGCATCGAGCCCCTTCCGGTGGGACGTCTCAGGACGCGCGGACACGGCAAGGACGTCCCAAGTCGTCCCGCTGTGTGGTGATCGCGTCCCTGCTGATCCTGGATTCTTGAGGCATGACGGTGAGACGTTCAGTGAAGCGCTACGGACGACGTTCGAGCTCTTCGACTCGCTTGGCCAGCCCAGCGACTTCCGCCTTGAGTTCGGCCAAGGCCTTCACCACGTCAGCATCGTCTTGTTCGGACGGCTGTTGGTCGCTGACGAACACCCCAACCGAGGGTGTCGCGGTAATCCAGCCCTCGTCCTGGAGAACTCGAAGGGCTTTCTGGGCAGTGCCCAACGCGACTTCGTACTTCTCCGCAAGCCCGCGGTTGCCTGGCAGGCGATCACCTGGAGAGAGCGATCCTGCTCGGATCTCATGCTTGATCGCCTCGACAACGCGCTGGTAGGCAGCCAGCCCCGGGCTTGATTGCTCCATATCGGAAGTCTATCCGACCGACTCAATCTGACATAGATCACTCGGACGGAGTAGTGCACAACCGACATACATCGATCTATATTGGTATGTGTCAGCAGGAACCCAGAAGCCTAGATCCACGGAGGCAAGCGATGGCTCTGAAGAACATCCCGGTCAACATGCAGGGCTACAAGCTGATGATCACGGAGGCCCCGGCGATCAAGATGAAGGAAGACGAGGACACCGGCGAGATGAAGCCGATCACCGACCGCGCGACGGGCGCGAACCAGTTCGTGGTGTCGCTGTTCGCGAAGAAGCGTCCGCAGGAGGGCCAGTTCGCCGAGAAGGGTGAGGAGATCAAGGTGACCCTGACCGTTGACCCCGGCGAGGGCTTCGAGGAGGGCACCTACGTCCA